>JBGPYP010000059.1:0-10916 GCA_041493285.1 Casimicrobiaceae bacterium | reverse complement strand
CTGCAAGGCTTCGGCACGCTCGGCCGCACCAACGACTTCGGACACGAGACCGAGCACAAGATCGGCCCGGCGCTCTTCAGCCAGGCGGTTCTCGGCGGGCGCAACAAGCTCAAATTCGATGCGGCCGTGCTGTTCGGGCTCAACCGGAACACCGCCGATACAACGTTGCGCTTCACCCTGGAATACGAGCTCTACTGAGCGTCAACGGTGCCCGGCGGCACGGCGCGGGGCGAAGGGTGCGCGTGCGGTCCGGCTAGACCTGACGGGGTGCATGGCGGCCGCGCCACCAGCGCCAGATCCACCACGGGATGCCGAGGATCGACAGCGCCGCCCACGCGGCGAGGGCGATCTCGGAACGCCTGCACGACGGCGGCAGCAGATCGTCTTCGCGCAAGGCAGCGGGGAACGGCCGCGGCGGCACCGGAATGACCTGCAGCTTGGCCGGGTCGCGGGGATAGCGCTCGTTGTACTCCCAGGCGGTCGCGATGGGAAAGTCGCCCCAGGCGCGCGAGGACGGCAGCTGCGGCACGCGGAGATAGAGGATCGCCTCCAGGTCTTCGGCCAACGTGGCTTCGAGCAATGTCGGCGTTCGGGCGAGGCTCCGGTTGGCCATTCCTAGCAGATCGGACCCGATGTCTTCGAACGCCGCCGCGGGGAAAAGCCGCGTCTGATCCTCGGTCAGGTAATCGAACGTTTGCGCGGCCTTCGCGAGACTGCGGTCGCGTAGCGCGAAATAGGGAAGCCCCAGCGTCGCGGCTGCCCAGCTCGTCGCGCCACGCGCGGGAACGTTCCAGCCGAGCGCGCGCAGCACGTCGACGCTGATGCTGGTGCAGTTCATCGTCGCGTGCTGGTAGACGAGCTGATGGCGATAGAAGTGGTTGTAGGTGCGCTCGAGCGCGGCCTGCACCCGCTTCGCCACGCGCTCGCTTTTCAGCACGGCGACCAGGAGGTAGGAGGGCCGATACCACGCCTGGCCGCTGTTGAGATCGGCGAGATAATTGTCCAGCGGCAGCATCGCGGCGATGATGCCCTTCTCGCTTTCGGCGTCGAGCGTGTAGAAATTGTTGGCGATCCAGTCGCCGATCGCGCCGCCGGCGCCGACGCGCCCGGTCACGAGTGCGAAATGCCCGCCGTGCGCCTCGTCGTCGTCGCCCTGCGCGCCGTTGAGCATCACGGAGAGCACGGGCGCGTCGTCCCAGCGCCGAGCCGCGCCGGGTGTGCGCTCCCAGAGTGTGATGGCGGCGAACGGGCTTTGCGCGCCGCCGCGTGGCTCCGCGCGCACGAGCGAGCGCAGCGCCGCGGGCGCCGCGGCAATACGCTGTAGCGGTGCGCGCTCATCGAGACGGAAATCCTCGGGCCAGATCGTGCGCGCGGTGAACACGCCGTCGTGCGTGCTCCCGCGCACGGTCAGCGGCCGGGCGGTCAGGCATGCGGTCGAGGTTTGGTCGTAGTACGAGCGGTTGAGCGGAATTTTCGGCACCAGCGCGAACGACCAGCGGCTCGCGCCTGCAAGCAGGGTCTTGCCGTCGGCGGAGAGCCGTGCGCCGCGCACGATCTCGGGCGAGCCGATCCAGAGCAATGGCGGATCGTCGAGCGTTCCGCCGAGCGGGTGGGTCGCAGCCCATCGTCGGAGATCGTCCCACGCGCTCACGCCGCGCGCGAATCCGGCCACCGCAAGACCGGGGCGCGGCGCGGCGATCGTTTCATCGGCGAAGTACCATAGCGCCTGCGGGATCGCCGCGCAGTCGCGGCAGCGTCCGGTCGCAACGCGAAAGGCCTCGGCCGGGAAAAGGCCGAGGCGCGAATCGAGGGGCGAGCGGGTCAGGGGCAGGGGAAGCTCAGGCACGGGATTTGCGCCGGGGGACGGACGCAGCGCGGCGCCGACGGCGATTCACGCCGCCGCCGAGCGTCGCGGTTCGGCTCCCACGCCGGGGTGTCGGTTGCAACGGCATTGTGGGCCATGGTGAGCGGGCTTAACCTGCCGGCAATGTAAGTTTTTCAAAGCGCCGCCGACGTTTATGATACGACTTCAACGAGGGGGGACGATGGCGCATTGGGCAACGGTCCCGCAACGGGATGCCGAGAGATCGACGCACGTCGGCTTTCGGCTGATCAACCGGCTCATCGGGCCGTGGCGGCCGCAGGCGCGGAGCGAGCGAGGCGAGCTCATCGAGGGCCTGCTCGCCGACTCGGCGGCGATCCCGCCGAAGTATTTCTACGATGCGCTGGGCTGCGACTTGTTCGAGGCGATCTGCGACCTGCCCGAGTACTACCTCACGCGCACCGAGCGCGCGATCTTCGCGGCGCATCGTGAGACGATCGCCGCGGTTGTCGGCCAGCACCGGCAGTTCGTCGATCTGGGCGCAGGCGATTGTCGCAAAGGGGAATCGTGGCTCGCGCCGTTGCAGCCGCGACGTTTCATCGCGGTCGATATCGCCCCCGCGGCGATCGAGCCCGCGCTCTCGCGCCTCGCCGCTGCGCACCCGGAGATCGAGTTCACTGGCGTGATCACCGATTTTTCGCGCACGCTCGACCTCGGCGCCGATCTCGACGCCGGACCGGTCACGTTCTTCTACCCGGGCTCGAGCATCGGTAACTTCGCGCCGGACGACGCGCTCGAGTTGCTCGCGCAGGTCCGCCGCCTGTGCGGCCGCCATGGCGGGCTCCTGATCGGCGTCGACGTACCCAAGGACGAGGCGCGGCTCGCCGCCGCGTACGACGATTCGCTCGGGGTGACCGCGGCATTCAACCGCAACGTCCTGATCCATATCAACGCTCTGCTCGGCACCGACTTCGACCCGGCCGCGTTCGCGCACGTCGCGTTCTACAACGCGGCCGCCAGCCGCGTCGAAATGCATCTCGAGGCACGCCGCGCGCAGAGCGTGACCATCGGCGGCCGCGAGCGCGTGTTCGCGTCGGGCGAGCGCATCCATACCGAGAATTCGTACAAGTACACGCCCGAGCAGTTCGCCGCGGTGCTGCGCCGTGCGGGCTTTTCCGACGTCGCCGTGTGGCAGGACGAGGCGGGCGATTTCGCCGTCTACTACGCCGAGTAGGGGTTAGTGCGTCACGCGGCCTCCAACCGCGTGACGCACTAACTTGCCGCGTTGAACCCGGCGCTAGCGCGCCGGTTAACGCGGCATAACATCATTCAGCGGCGGAGCCGCGACGCTTGAGCGTTGTTCAAGGGTGCAGCGTCGAGCGGCGCATCATCGTCCTTCGACGATCTCGACCAGAATCTCTGCCGCGCGCTCGCACTGTTCGCGCGTGACGTCGAGATGGGTGACCGCGCGCACCGTGCGCGGGCCGAAGGCGAAGATGAGCAATCCGCGCTCCCTGGCGCGGGTGACGAGCGTCGGGGCGTCGGGCGCTTCGGCCGCAAGACCGAAGACGAGGATGTTGGTCTGCGCGTTCGCGAGGTCGATGCGGATGCACGCGCATTGCGCCAGCCGCTCGGCGATCCGGCGCGCGTTGGCGTGATCCTCGGCTAGGCGCCCCATATGGCGGTCGAGCGCGTAGAGGCCCGCCGCGGCGAAGATGCCGGCTTGGCGCATGGCGCCGCCCGCCATCCTCCGGTAGCGCACGGCACGCGCGATGCGCTCCCGCGATCCGGCGAGCAGCGACCCCCCCGGCGCGCCGAGCCCTTTGGAGAGCGCGACCGCGACCAGATCGAAGGGCGCGGCGAGCTCGGCGAGCGCGCGGCGCGTCGCGGCCGCGACATTCCACAGCCGCGCGCCGTCGAGGAAGCTCGCGATTTCGCGCTCGCGCGCCGCGGCGCAGATGCGCTCGACCTCCGCCTGCGGAAAGATCACGCCACCGGCGCGATTGTGCGTGTTCTCGATTTCGACCAGCGTCGTCGGCGGATACATGACGTGGTTGCGCGGCTTGCAGGCGGCGACGAATTCGGCAGCGGTGAAGACGCCACGCTCGCCGATCTCGGTGAACTGGACGCCCGCGTTCGCCGCCGCAGCGCCGGTCTCGTGCCAGACGGCGTGGCTTTCGCGGCTGACGACGACGTCGTCGCCGGGCCGCGTGAGCACGCGCAGCGCGACCTGGTTGGCCATCGTGCCTGAGGGGAGGAACAACGCCGCCTCCTTGCCGAGGAGCTGCGCGACGCGCGCCTGCAGCTCGTTCACGCTCGGGTCCTCCCCGTATTGGTCGTCGCCGACGGGAGCGGCGGCGATCGCCGAGCGCATCGCCGCGGTCGGTCGCGTCACCGTGTCGGAGCGGAGGTCAATCGTCCCGTCAGGCGGCTGGGCCATGCTTGTTCCCTCCGGTGTCGATCAGGTGCCATGCGTTCTCGAGGATGGAAAACACGGACGGCGAAGGCTTGCGTGTCCGTGTCGCGGGGCTGGGTTCACGGGCGAGCGCGGCGACGCGTGAGGGTGTGTTCTCCAGGAACGCGAGGACCGACTCGAGCTCTGCGGCGGTCATCGTTGGATCACGAGGCGGAGTTGCGCGGGCGAGGAAGTGCGGAGTCTACGCGCGTTCGGGGCGCCGCGACAGGCGTGCGCCGGTCGGCGATGTCGCGGCGATCAGCGGTTGGGCTTGTACCAGTACCTGTCGGTGAAGCCGGTCAGGTCGCGCCGCAGAAGATGCCGCAATGCCTCGATGCCCAACCGGAAAAAGTGCCAGTCACCGAACTCGTCGAACTTCCGCATCGAGGCGACGATCTTGACGCGGGTCGCGCGTGCCAGTCGTTGGCCACGCGTCTTCCCGAGACGCCGGAGCGCCCAGAGAAACGCCACGTCCTCGGCGACGAGCCGGCTCTCGTCATAGCCACCGACCGTCTCGAAGTCGTCTTTTCGGCAAAACACGACGCCCGTATCCATCCCGGTCACGAAAACGATCGGGACCATTATCACGTAGGTCAAAGCGATCCCGGTCGACCACCGCTCGACGCGAGCCCCGGTTGCACCTGCCACGACGCGTGGGTCGGCAAGGGTCTGGTCGATCTCGAGAAACGTCTCGGGATGCACCTGCGCGTCGGCGTCGACGAAGGCGAGCACGGCACCGCACGCGGCGCGCGCGCCCGCGTTGCGCACGGCGGCGATGATCCGTCGCTCCACGGGGATCACGCGGCAACCGCGCGCCGCCGCGATGGCCGCGGTGCGGTCGGTTGACGCGTTGTCGGCGACGATCACCTCGATCGCCTCGCCGCGCCCGTAGGCCGCACGAGCGACGTCGACGGAGTCGAGCAGCCGGCCCAGCAACCGCTCCTCATTGTAGGCGGGGATGATCAGCGAGTACCGCGGCGGCATGCGCTGGTGTACCTTGGCGCTCGTTTCAGTAGAGCTCGGGCCTGGCCAGTCCGTCGTCCAGTGTCGACTTGAGCCGCAGCCTGGCATCCTCATCCAGACAGCCGCACGAGTCGATGAACTCCTCGAGCCGACTGGCGCCATCGGTTGCAAACGCACTCGACCGTGCGATGTCGTCGAGCCGCGCCAGCTCCTGAAACAGGCGCTCGCGCCTCTCGATCAGCAAATTGAACTGCTGGTCGCAGCGCGGAATCGGCGTCGGATAGGCGCGGATCTCTTCGAGTGTCCGCTGTCTCTCACTTTCCAGCTGGGCCCTGATTCCTTCCCACGTCGCGCCGACCCGGTCCATGAGCACGCCTCCTATCGCGGATCGCGCGCGAGTCTGAGCCCGCTGAACTGCCACCGCGCCGGTGCGGGGAAGAAATTGCGGTAACTCGCCCGGAGGTGCGAGCGCGGCGTCGCGCACGAGCCGCCGCGCAGCACGTATTGATTGCACATGAACTTGCCGTTGTATTCGCCGATCGCACCCGCGGCCGCGCGGAAGCCGGGGTAGGGCGCGTAGGCGCTCTGCGTCCATTCCCACACGTCGCCGAACAGTTGCGACAGCCGTGCGCGGTCGTGCGGCACAGGTCGCGGATGGAACGCGCCATCTTCCGCGAAGTGGCCGTCGATCGCCGCGCGGGCGGCTGCCGACTCCCATTCGGTCTCGGTGGGCAGCCGCGCGCCGGCCCAGCGCGCGTAGGCGTCGGCTTCGAACAGGCTCACGTGACAGACCGGTGCGTCGGGTTCGACCGGCAGCACGCCGTGGAGCGTGAATTGCCGCAGACCGGTCTCGCCGTCTTCCCAGTAAAGCGGCGCCGCAATGCGATGCACGTTCAACCAATCCCAACCTTCGGAAAGCCAGAATTCGGGCCGGCGGTAGCCGCCGGCGTCGATGAAGGCGGCGTATTCGGTGTTGGTCACGGGGCGCGAGGCGAGCGCATACGCGTTGAGGTACTCCCGATGGCGTGGCGTTTCGTTGTCGAAAGCAAAACTGTTGCCGTCGTGGCCGATCTCCACCAACCCTTCGCCGAACTCGATCCAGTCCAGTGGAGCGGCGCCGCTCCGCTCCGGCGTGGCGCGAGCCGGCACATACGCGGGCTTGAGCGGGTTGCACGACAGCATGTGCTTGACGTCGGTGAGGATCAGCTCCTGATGTTGTTGCTCATGGTTGAGTCCGACCTCGATCAATGCGGAGATCGCCGCTGCAGTCGCGTCACGCGCGAACAGCGCCGCCATTGCCTCGTCGACCTGCGCGCGGTAGGCGCGCACGGCCTCGAGCGACGGCCGCGACAGCAAGCCGCGCTGCGGCCGCGGGTGCCGGTCGCCGACGGCGTGGTAATACGAGTTGAACAGGACTTTGAATGCCGGATCGTGCGCTTTGTATCCGGAAAGATGGGGTTCGAGGATGAAGGTTTCAAAAAACCAGCTCGTGTGCGCGAGATGCCATTTGACCGGGCTCGCGTCGGGCATCGACTGGATCGCGCAATCCTCGGAGGAGAGCGGCGCGGCCAGCGCTTCGGTCGCGGCCCGGATCGCACGATAACGCGCCGAGAGCGAATGCAGTACGTCGCGCGCGGAAGCCGGCTTCGATTGCAAAGGGAGGCGATCGTTCATCGGGGGATTATCCGGGGATCAGCGCTTGCGCGGTTGTCGTTGCGCGGCTTGATCGACCATGGCGCGCGTTCAATTCACGCTCACGCGCACAGGACCGGCGACGCATTCGCCGATGACGGCGGCGCGCTCGAAGCCCTCGTCCCGAAATACCGCGAGCACCTCATCGACGGCGTCCGGCGCGCAGGCGACGAGCAGCCCGCCGGAAGTCTGCGGGTCGGTGAGCAGCGCGCGATGGGCGTCGTCAAGGTCGCCCGCCAGCGCGACCTCGTCGTCATAGCTCGCCCAGTTGCGGGCCGAGGCACCGGTGACGCTGCCCTCGCGGGCCAGCTCGAGTACGCCCGGATGCATCGGCAGGCGGTCGAACGCGATGCGGGCGCCGACCTGCGAGGCGCGGCAGACTTCGAGCAGGTGGCCGAGCAGGCCGAACCCGGTGACGTCGGTCAGCGCATGCACGCCGTCGCAAGGGCCGAGCGCGATGCCCGGCGTGTTGAGCTGCGTCGTGCTCGCCAGCATCGCCGCGTAGCGCTCGGCGTCGAGCCGCCCGTTTTTCAGCGCCGCGCTGTAGATGCCCACGCCCAGCGGCTTGCCGAGGATCAGCACGTCGCGCGGCCGCGCGCCGGCGTTGCGCTTCAGATGCTTCGGGTCGACGATGCCGATCGCCGCCAAGCCATAGATCGGCTCGACCGAGTCGATCGTGTGCCCGCCCGCGATCGAAATCCCGGCCTTCGCGCAGATCGCTTCGCCGCCGTCGAGGACGCGCCGGATCGTCTCTACCGGCAGCTTGTCGATCGGCATACCGACCAGCGCCAGCGCAAACAACGGCGTCGCGCCCATCGCATACACATCGGACAGCGCGTTGGTCGCGGCGATCGCGCCGAAGTCGAACGGGTCGTCGACGATCGGCATGAAGAAATCGGTCGTAGCGACGATCGCCTGCGACGCGTTGATCTGGTAGACCGCCGCGTCGTCCGCGGTCTCGACGCCGACCAGGAGCTGCGGGGCCAGGACCACTGGCGTCGACCTGGCGAGGATCTCGCGCAGCATTGCCGGCGCGATCTTGCAGCCGCAGCCGCCGCCGTGGCTGAACTGGGTGAGGCGGAGCGCGGCGCGGTCGGGGGCGTTCATTGCTTCAGGCGTTGGTCGGGCCCGCCATTCTAACCCGTGGCAACGTAGGGCCTGCGGCGACGGCGCAGCCGGCGTTCGCGGAGGTCGCGGAGATCCGGATCACGAAGCAACCCGGCATTATCTATCTGCCGCTGGTGGTCATGGAGCCGAACAAGCTGGTGGAAAAACACGCTAAGGCCGCGGGCCTGGGTGAGCTGAAGGTGTCGTGGGTCACGCTCACGAGCGGCGGCGCGGCGACCGATGCGCTGCTCTCGGGCAGCAGCGATCTGGTGACGAGCGGGTGTCGAGGCGGCGCTGAACGAGGCCAACCAGCTCATCGCGCGCGACCCCGCCGCGGCGGCACGTATCCATCTCGATGCCACCGGGAGAAGTACGCGACGCAGGACATCGTCGACATGATCAAGGCGCCCAACGTGGTCTCCTCCACGACGCCGCAGGGGACCATAATCTTCGCGGACTTCATGGCGCGTACCGCGTTGATCAAGACCCGTCCCGCGACGTGGAAAGGCTTCTTCCTGTCCGTTGTTGACCACTTGCCCGGAAACGAGGCACTTCGGACCAGCCACGGCACGGTTTGTGCTGTGTCTTCGAACGCCTAGGCGCTGGAAGTGATCCGCTCCGGCGAAGCCGCCCACCGCGCGGGTCCGGTGGCACGGCGAGGGCCGAGGCGACACCTGCAAAACCCTACTGCTAGTAATTGAAAGCAAAGGGCTTTTCAGGAAAGCGGCAGTAGCGTAGGATGGCGCCACTTTTCGGGATGTCGGACCGGTCCTTAGGCCTCGTGGAACAGAGCGGAAAGCGAGGTGGTCGAATAACCCAACTATAAGTGACCGGCGGCGTCCGACGCGGAGGAGTATTGAAGCCAACCGATATTTCGGATCCCGCCTACTTCCACAAGGTCGTCGATTGCCAGTGGGCGTGTCCCGCCCATACGCCTGTCCCTGAATACATCCGGTTGATCGCCGCCGGGCGTTACGACGACGCCTATATGATCAACTGGAAGTCGAACGTCTTTCCCGGCATCCTCGGCCGGACCTGCGATCGCCCCTGCGAGCCCGCCTGCCGCCGCGGTCGCGTCGAAGAGGGCGCGCCGCCCGGCAGCGCCGAAGCGAAGAACCCGGAACCGGTGGCGATCTGCCGCCTGAAGCGCGTCGCCGCCGATCACAAGCAGGACATCCGCCATCGGCTGCCCAAGCGTGCCGCGCGGAGGAACGGCAAGCGCATCGCGCTCGTCGGCGCCGGACCGGCATCGCTCACCGTGGCGCGCGACCTCGCGCCGCTCGGCTACGAATGCGTGATCTACGACGGCGATGCCCAAGCCGGTGGCATGATCCGCAGCCAGATCCCCAAGTTCCGCCTGCCCGAATCGGTGATCGACGAGGAGGTCGGCTACATCCTCGATCTCGGTATCGAGTTCCGCGGCGGCACGCGCGTCGACAGCCTCAAAGCGCTGCTCCAGGGCAACGGCAGCGTCTACGACGCGATCTTCGTCGGCAGCGGCGCGCCGCGCGGGCGCGACCTGGACGTCCCCGGGCGGAAAGAAGCGGCGAAGCACATTCATATCGGCATCGACTGGCTGTCGAGCGTTTCGTTCGGCCACATCGACCGGATCGGCAAGCGGGTGATCGTGCTGGGCGGGGGCAATACCGCGATGGACTGCTGCCGCAGCTCGAGGCGGTTGGGCGGCGAGGACGTGAAGGTCATCGTGCGCTCCGGCTTCGACGAGATGAAAGCCTCGCCGTGGGAGAAGGAAGACGCGATGCACGAAGGTATCCCGATCATCAACTACCACGTGCCCAAGGCATTCATCCACGAATACGGCAAACTGACGGGCATGCTGTTCGAGAAAGTGGAGGCGAAGTACGACGACTCAGTTGGCAAAAGCGGGCGGCGGCGGCTCGTCCCGACCGGCGAGCCGGACGTTCACTTCGCCTGCGACGACGTGTTGATCGCGGTCGGGCAGGAGAACGCCTTCCCCTGGATCGAGCGCGACGCCGGCGTCGAATTCGACCAGCACGGATTGCCCGTCCTCGACAAGACGACGTTTCAGTCGACGCATCCGAAAGTGTTTTTCGGCGGCGACTCCGCTTTCGGCCCGAAGAACATTATCTGGGCGGTCGCGCACGGCCACGAGGCCGCGATCTCGATCGACGCCCTCTGCCGCGGCGAGGACCTGAAGAAACGGCCGTCGCCGTTGTTCAACCTCCTGTCGCAGAAGATGGGCATCCACGAGTGGAGCTACGACAACGACGTGACCAACGACGCGCGGTTCAAGGTCCCGCTCAAGGACCAGGTCATCGCGCTCAAGAACATCAAGGTGGAGGTCGAGCTGGGCTTCGACGTCGCGCAGGCTTTCGCCGAGGCGCGGCGGTGCCTCAACTGCGACGTCCAGACGGTGTTCACGTCGAAGCTCTGCATCGAGTGCGATGCCTGTGTCGACATCTGCCCGATGGATTGCATCACCTTCACCGCCGACGGCGAGGAGCAGGAGTTGCGCGGGCGGCTGAACGCGCCCTCGCGTAATCCGACCCAGGATCTGTACCTTGCGAGCGGGCTCAAGACCGGCCGGGCGATGGTCAAGGACGAGGACGTGTGTCTGCATTGCGGGCTGTGCGCGGAGCGCTGCCCGACCGGCGCCTGGGACATGCAGAAGTTCCTCTTCGAGCCGGCGCAGGCGCACGATTGCCACCGCCGGGCCCCTGCGGTCGCGCAGCCTGCGCGTAGGACTGTACTCGGCGAGGCGGCCGAATGAGCCGCGCAGTTCGTAGGGCCGAATTCATTCGGCCAGCGGCACCGCGCATGGTCACGGCGCGTGCGGATAAATCCGCACCTACAAGGGCGCCCGAATGAAGCAAGCCGTCGCCCCCATCCAGCGCG
>JBGPYP010000376.1:0-2474 GCA_041493285.1 Casimicrobiaceae bacterium | reverse complement strand
GTTTGATTTTAGCACAGTTTTCCGCGCTCCTGAAGCGCGCCGCCGTCCCATACTGCCACCCTAGCGCGCCGCCCCGATGACTGCCTGGACCGACTTTCTGCTTGCCCGTGGCGCGTCCTTGGACGGCGCGGCGGTGACCGGGTTCGGCGACCCGGCGGGCGAGCTTGCGGCCGCCCGCGATACAGTCGTCGTCTGCGACTTGGGACCCCTGTCCTCGCTCGCCATCGCCGGCCCCGACGCCGTTGCGTTCCTTCAGGGCCAGCTGACCAACGACGTCGAGACGCTCGGCGCCGGAGCGTCGCAATTTTCCGCGTGGTGCTCGCCCAAGGGCCGCGTGCTCGCGAATTTCCTGCTTCGTCGCATCGCGGCCGACAGCTTCGAGATGCTGCTGCCCGCGTCGCTGCGCGACCCGATCAAGAAGCGTCTCTCCATGTTCGTGCTCCGCTCGAAAGTGACGATCGCCGATGCGAGCGAGGCCACGGTCCGCTTAGGCGTAGGCGGGCCCGCAGCCGCGGCAAGGCTCGCGGTTACATTCGGCGCGGCCCCCACCTTGCACCACTCGACGGCGATCGACGGCGGGACGCTCATCGCGCTTCCCGGCCAGCGCTTCCTCGCCTTGGTCGCGCCCGAGCGCGCCCCGGCCCTATGGGCGCGGCTCTCCGCGGCCGAGGTGCATGCCGCCGGATTCCCGTGTTGGCAGTGGCTCACCGTGCGCGCCGCCGTGCCGGTGGTCACGCTGCCGACGCAGGACCAGTTCATCCCCCAGATGCTCAACCTCGACGCGCTGGACGGCGTCAGCTTCCGCAAAGGCTGCTACACGGGGCAGGAGATCGTCGCCCGCACGCAGTACCTCGGCCGGCTCAAGGAACGGCTCGCGCTCGCGCATGCCGACGCCGCGGCGCCGGCTGGCACGCGACTCTTCGCCGCGGCATTCGGCGACCAGCCTTGCGGCACCGTCGTCAACGCGGCCGCCGCACCCGGCGGCGGCACTGATCTGCTCGCCGTGGCACAGATTGTCGCGATTGCAAGCGATGCCTTGCGGCTGGGCGCGGCCCACGGCCCGGCCGCGTCGCTGCTGCCGTTGCCGTACGCGCTGCCTGCACCCGGCGAACCGCGCAGCCGCATCGCGTGAAGGCGACGATGGTCCATTGCTATTGCTACTACCGGATCGCGCCGGAGCATACGGGTGCGGCGCGCGAGGCGCTCGCCCTCGCGTTTCGAGTCCTCGAAGAGCGCCTCGGCATGGTCGGGCGGTTGCTGCAGAGCGAGCGCGAGCCATCGCTGTGGATGGAGGTCTACGAGAACGTCCGCGATCCGGAGCGCCTCGAAGCAACGCTCGCAGATCTGCTCGCGGGGCATCGGTTCCCAGAGTATCTTGCGCCCGGGTCGGAACGGCGCATGGAGCGATTCGTCGCGCCGGCGCCGTAATGCGGCTCGACGCGCGTTCCGGACCCCTGATCCTCGCCTAGTGATGTGCCTCGCTCTGGTCGCGCTCGACGCGCATCCACGGCTGCCGCTCGTCATAGCCGCCAATCGGGACGAATTCCACGCCCGCGAGGCGGCGCCAGCACACTGGTGGCCCGACGGCACGCTCGCCGGCGTCGATCGCGTCGGCGGCGGCACCTGGTTCGGCGTCGACGGCAGAGGCCGCTGGGCGCTCGTCACCAATGTCCGCGAAGGCGTTCCGCGCGATCCCGACGCACCGTCGCGCGGGACCCTGGTCACGCGCGCCCTCGCCGATCGCGCGCCGCCGCTCCCGTGCGCGGCGGCAATCGCCGTCGAAGGCTCGCGCTATCACGGCTTCAACCTGTTGGTGGGGGCCCTCGCGCAGACTGCGTACAGCTCGAACCGCGCCAGCGGCGCGCTCGCGCTGACCGCGGGCCTCCACGGACTGTCCAACCATCTGCTCGACACGCCGTGGCCGAAGCTCGTGCGCAGCAAGGCTCGGTTGGCCGCGCATCTGCAAACGGGGGACGAGCGCCTGGAGCCGCTGTTCGAGCTGCTCGCCGACCGCACCCAGGCCGAACCGGCCGCGCTGCCCTCGACCGGCCTGTCACGCGAGTGGGAGAGTTTGTTGTCGAGCGCGTTCATCGTGGATCCTCGGTACGGGACGCGCTGCTCGACGGTGCTGACGATCGCCCGCGATGGCGCCGCTCGCTTCGCCGAGCGCAGCTTCGATGCCGAGGGACGGCTGACCGGCGAGGTCGCGTTCGAGTTCGCAGTCAGCCGCTAAGCGGGTTCGAGACTTCGATCAGGTTCCGATCCGGATCGCGAAAGTACACCGACAGGATCGGCCCGGTCGCGCCGGTGCGCCGGACCGGCCCCTCGATGATCGCCACGCCTTCGGCGTTCAGGTGCGCGACCACTTCGGCGAGCGGCACCGTGGTGATGAAGCACAGGTCGGCGGACCCCGGCGTCGGCCGGTCGGCCTTGGGCTCGAACTCGTGGCCTTGTGCGTGCAGGTTGATTTTCTG
>JBGPYP010000237.1:0-4223 GCA_041493285.1 Casimicrobiaceae bacterium | reverse complement strand
CGGCACGCGTCTCGATGCGCAGCTTGGCGTCGAGATTCGACAGCGGCTCGTCCATGAGGATCAGCGGAGGTTCGATGACGATGGCCCGCGCGATGGCGACACGCTGCTGCTGCCCACCGGACAGCTGGCCGGGCAACTTGTGTTCCTGACCGGTCAGCTGGACGAGCTTGAGCGCGTGCGCCACGCGCGGCGCAACGTCGGCGGGCGACAAGCCGCGCATGCGCAGTCCGAAGCCGATGTTTTTGGCCACGGTCATGTGTGGAAACAGCGCGTAATTCTGGAACACCATGCCAAAGCCGCGCTTTTCGGGCGGCAGGGTGTCGATGCGCTGATCATCGAGCCAGATGCTGCCGCCGGAGAGCTGCATGAGCCCGGCGATGCAGTTGAGCGCGGTCGACTTGCCACAGCCCGAAGGCCCGAGCAGGCAGATGAATTCGCCGCGTTTGACCGTCAGCGTCAGCTCGTTCAGAGCGTTGAACGCCTTGCCGCCGGCACCGGCAAACCGGCGCGTGACGCGATCGAGCCTGAGTTCCTTGAAATCGTTTTTCATCGGGTGCTAGCGACGCAACAGTCGTCCCGGCGCAGGCCGGGACCCAGGTTTACCTTCGCCACCTTCGGCGGAACACCCTGGATCCCGGTCCTCGGGCGCTCGCCCGGCATGATGCAACTATCTCCGATCGCCACGAGGTTTCGCCTCTCGCTCCCGGACAGCTGCGTCACTTCGTCTTCTGCGCTCCCACCTGTTGGTCCCAGATGCGGAACGCCTCGACCTGCGCCGCAGGCGGCAACGACTGCGTGTGCGGAAACTCGGTGAGCCATTTCTCGTATTCCGGCCGACCGAACTCCTTGATCGCGTCCTGGCTTTCCTTCGGCGCCATCGACAGCGTGACGTTCTTGACTGCCGGGCCGGGATAGAAATAGCCCTTGTCATAGGTGTAGGCCTGCGCTGCCGGCGTGAGCAGATACGCCATCAGATCGAGGATCACCGCGACTTTCTCGGGCGCGACGCCCTTGGGGATGACCATGTAATGCGCGTCGTTGACCCAGGTCATGCCCTTGAACGGCGTCACCTTGTAGTCCTTGGGCACGATGCCGAGAATGCGCGGATTCAGATCCCAGCCCGTCATCGTGACGGTCATGTCGCGAGATCCCTCGCCGAGCTCCTTCATCACCGCACCGGTACCGGTCGGGTAGTACTCGATGCAGCCGTTGAGATCCTTCAGGTACGCCCAGGTCTTGTCCCAGCCGTTGACCGGATCCTTGGGGTTCTTGTCGCCGAGGATGTAGGGCAGGCCCATGATGAATGTGCGCCCGGGCCCCGAGTTGGCGGGTCGCGCGTAGATCAATCGATTCGGATTGGCCTTGCACCACGCAAGCAGCTCTTGCGGCGTGGTCGGGACTTGCTTGACCTTCGCCGGGTTGTACTCGAGCAGGGGTCCCGCCGGCATGAAGACCACGGTGATGCCGTAATCCTGTGCCAGCTCCTGCATCTTCGCGGCCGCGGGCTGATAGTTGCTCATCAGGTTCGGGAACTTGGCGGCATAGTCGGGCAGGATCTTGGTCAGCAGTCCCTGCTCGATGCCGGCGGCGAGAAAATCCGTCCCGGTGAGCACCAGATCAATGTCGCTGCGCCCCGCGGCTTGCATCGCCTTGAGCTTCGCCGGCAGTTCCGGCGCGGTGGCTCTGACCAGGTTCACCTTGGCCAGCAATTGCGGGTGGTTCTTCTGGTACTCGTCGATGGCCGCCTGTGTGAGCGCAAGGTCGCCTGCCGGATCGCTGATGTTGAGCGTGACCGGACTCTTGGGCAACGCGGGGACCTGCGCCTGCGTGTACGTCGCGCCAAGCGCGAACGCCGCGGCCGCGAGCGCCGTCGCCAAAGCGCGCAGCGTCGCGATGCCGGTCGTTTCAATACCTTTGCGTGAGCTCATGCTGTTCCTCCTTCGTGACTGCGTGGACGAGGGCCGGCGCATCCGGCCGGTTGGAGCCTTTCGGTTTGCGTCGAGACCGTCGGCGCGGCGGTGTCTTGATGGTGAACATGTTCAGCGGCGGGGACGGCGAGCGGTGCGGCGCGGCATCGGCCGACGGCGCCCGGTCGAGCGCTCGCCGTCCTCCAGTCCGCGCTGGAATTCACGCACGACGCGCGCGAGGTGCCGGTGCATCGCGGCGCGTGCGGCTTCCGGGTCGTGCGCGACGAGCGCGTCTAGAATCGCAGCGTGATCGCGTATTGTCTTCCGCGCCAGCTCCTGGGTGTGGAAATGTTTTTGCAGGCGTCCCCACAGCTCCGCCCGCTGGTCCCACAGGCCTTCGACGACGAGTTCCAGCGAGCCGTTGCCGGTCGCCTTGGCGATGCCGACGTGGAACTCGCGGTCGCTCGCCTCGCGCACGGCGAAGTCGTCGACGTGCGCCTCCATGCGTTCGAGGCTCTGTCGCAACAGACCGAGGTCGGGCTGCGACGCTTTCCTCGCGGCCACCGCCGCGATCTCGCCCTCGATGAGCTTGCGCGCCTGCAGCAGTTCGAACGGACCCGGCCCCGCGTCACGCGCCGCCTGGCTCTGCGGCGCGGGCGCGGTGACGAAGATGCCGGTGCCCACGCGAACCTCGACGAGCCCGCCCATCTCCAGTGAGATGATCGCCTCGCGCACCGACGCGCGGCTGACGCCGAGGGAGGTCGCCAGCTCGCGCTCCGCCGGTAGTCGCGCGCCCGGCGGGAACTCGCCGCTGGCGATCAGTTGCGCGATCTGGTCGGCGATCTGCCGATAGAGCCGGCGCGGCTCCACTGCCTGCAGGGGCACGGCGGGATTTCCTCCACGGCCGGGGGTCCAGCCTTGTCTTTTCGTCGGGATCGCGGCGCGATCATCGATCGACTCGACGCTCGACACCATGGTAGCCATCGCCTATACTGTGGTCAAGTGGCCTAGCCATTGAACCAGCAGACCAGCACGTCGGCAGAAGGATACTCCAACGCTCGGCCGCATCCCACACATCGTTCCTCGACCCGCCATGAAGATCACCGCCGGCCGCGTCATCGTCTGCTGTCCCGGACGAAACTTCGTCACGCTCAAGATCGAAACCGACAACGGTATCCACGGCGTGGGCGACGCAACGCTGAATGGGCGCGAGCTCGCCGTCGCCGCGTACCTCACCGAGCACATCGTCCCGGCGTTGATCGGCCGCGACCCGGCGATGATCGAGGACATCTGGCAATATCTCTATCGCGGCGCGTACTGGCGCCGTGGCCCGGTGACAATGAGCGCGATCGCGGCGGTCGACACGGCGCTGTGGGACCTCAAGGGCAAGCTCGCTCGCCTGCCCCTTTATCAGCTCCTGGGCGGCAAGAGCCGCGACGGAGTGATGGTCTACGGCCACGCCAACGGTAACGACATCGGAGAGACGCTCGACGAGGTCGCGCGCTACGCCGATCTCGGCTACAAGGCCATCCGCGCGCAATCCGGTGTTCCCGGGCTCGCGTCGACGTACGGAGTGTCGAAGGACCGTATGTATTACGAGCCCGCGGACGCGGCGATCCCGACCGAGAACGTCTGGTCGACGTCCAGGTATCTTGACCATGCCCCGAAACTCTTCGACGCGATCCGCGCGCGCTTTGGGTTCGAGCATCACATCCTGCACGACGTGCACCACCGGCTGACCCCGATCGAGGCCGGACAGCTCGGTAGGTCGCTCGAGCCGTACCGGTTGTTCTGGATGGAGGACCCGACACCGGCGGAGAACCAGGAGGGCTTTCGCATCATCCGCCAGCACACGGTCACGCCCATCGCGGTCGGCGAGGTGTTCAACACGATCTACGACTGCCAGACGCTGATCACCGAGCAGCTCATCGACTACATCCGTGCGACGGTCGTGCACGCCGGCGGCATCACGCACCTGCGCCGCATCGCGCACCTGGCCGAGCTCTATCACGTGCGCACCGGCTGCCACGGCGCGACCGATCTTTCGCCGGTGTGCATGGGCGCCGCGCTGCACTTCGACACCTGGGTGCCGAACTTCGGCGTGCAGGAGTACATGCGGCACACGCCCGAAACCGACGCCGTCTTCCCGCACGCGTACTGGTTCGAGGACGGCTATCTGCACCCGGGCGACGCGCCCGGCCACGGCGTCGACATCGACGAAAAGCTCGCGGCCAAGTATCCCTACAAGCCGAGCGCGTTGCCGATCAACCGGCTCGAAGATGGCTCGATGTGGAACTGGTGACGCCCATCGTCATT
>JBGPYP010000068.1:0-10485 GCA_041493285.1 Casimicrobiaceae bacterium | reverse complement strand
TGAAGATCCAGAAGGCGAGAAACAGCCCGACGAAAATCAACGGCGACCAGCGCCCGAGCACAACGGGCAGGATGAGTGCGGAAACGAGCGCGACGCCCAGCGCCCACTTGAGCCGGGTCCAAAGCTCGGGCAACGGCGCGCGACTCCAACGCGCCACCGGGCCGACCCCCATCAGGAACACGGCCGGAGCCATCAACGGGTAGAAGACGGCGTCGAAATACGGGGGTCCGACCGAAATCTTGCCGAGGTCAAGCGCGTCGAGAAACAGCGGATAGAGCGTGCCAAGGAGCACGCTGGCCATCGCGACGATAAGAACGATGTTGTTCGCGAGCAACATCGACTCGCGCGAGACCGTGTCGAACGCACCCCCCAAGCCGACCTTCCCGGCGCGATAGGCGAACAGGATGAGCGAGCCGCCGATCACGACGGCCAGAAAGGCGAGAATGAACACGCCGCGTTTCGGATCGGTCGCGAACGCGTGCACGGAGGTGAGCACGCCGGAGCGCACCAGGAAGGTTCCAACCAGCGATAACGAGAAGGCCATGATGGCGAGCAGCACCGTCCAGCTCTTGAACGCGCCGCGCTTCTCGGTCACCGCGAGCGAGTGAATCAGCGCAGTGCCGGTGAGCCAGGGCATGAACGACGCGTTCTCGACCGGGTCCCAGAACCACCAGCCGCCCCAGCCGAGCGTGTAATACGCCCAGCCGCTGCCCAGAGCGATCCCGATCGTGAGGAACGACCACGCGACCGTGGTCCACGGCCGCGACCAACGCGCCCAGGTCGCGTCGAGTCTGCCGCCGAGCAACGCGGCGATCGCGAACGCGAACGCCACCGAGAAGCCCACATAGCCCATGTAGAGCATCGGCGGGTGGATCACCATTCCTGGATCCTGCAGCAGCGGATTGAGGTCGCGGCCTTCGGGTGCGGCAGGGATCAGCCGCTCGAACGGGTTCGACGTAAAGAGCAGGAACAGTAGAAAGCCAACGCTCACCAGGCCCATTACGGCAATCACCCGGGCAAGCAGCACCGGCGGCAGATGGCGCGAAAAGATGCTTACCGCGAATGTCCATCCTGCAAGCATGAGCGCCCACAGCAACAGCGAGCCCTCGTGCGAGCCCCAGGTCGCGGCAAAACGATAGTGCAGCGGCAGCTCGGAGTTCGAGTTCGTCGCCACGTTCTGGACCGAGAAGTCGTTGCCGACGAACGACGCGGCCAGGCAGGCGAAGGCGATCACGACCAGGAAGAACTGTGCGCGCGCCGCGGGCCGGGCGAGCGCCATCAGTCGCGATTCGCCGAACGCGGCGCCGGCGAGCGGCAACGTGCCTTGCGCGAGGGCGACGAGCAGCGCCAGGATCAATGCGAAGTGCCCGAGCTCGGGGATCACTTGCCGGCTCCCTGCGTGGTGACGAGCGTCTTCGTCGAGTTCGCTTCATGCGCCTTCTTGACCGCGTCGGCCGCCGCGGGCGGCATGTAGTTCTCGTCGTGCTTGGCGAGCACTTCGCTTGCGTGGAATACGCCGTCCGGACCAAGGGTGCCCTGCGCGACCACGCCCTTGCCCTCCTTGAACAGGTCGGGCAGCAGGCCGGTATAGGCGACCGGAATCGTCTGTGCGGTGTCGGTGACGCGGAAGTGCACCGTCAAACTGTTCGGCTCGCGCGCGAGGCTGCCGGCTTCGACCAGCCCGCCGATGCGAAACGGGCGGCCCTGCGGCGCTTCATGCGTCGCAACCTGCGTCGGCGTGAAAAAGAACACGAGATTCGAGCGAAAGGCGTTGAGCACCAATCCGGCCGCGACGCCGAGCACCGCGAGCCCGCCCACGATCCAGCCCAGGCGCCGGATCCGTGGCTTCATCGGGCGCCCTCATCGGCGTGCGCGGCCAGGCGCGCGTTGCGCAGCCGCGCGCGTACCGCGACGATCTCCGCCGCCAGCAGCACGGCGGTCAGTCCGTACGAGCCCCAGACGTAGAAGCCGTAGCCGCCCATGGCGAAAAACTCGGTCAGACTCATCGTATGGCCCCCGCCAGCTCACCCACCCATCCGGTCCGCTTTTCGCGCTCGAGGATGATCGCCCGCACCCGGGTGAGCGTGACGGCGATCGCGTAGAACCAGGCGGCGAAGGTCATGATCAGCATCGCGGTCAGCATGATCGCCGCCATCTTGGGCGCGGCGGTGAGGCTCACGGTCGCGCCCTGATGCAGCGTGTTCCACCACTTGACCGAGAAGTAGATGATCGGCACGTTGACCGCCCCGACCAGCGCCAGCACCGCGCTGGCGCGATCGGCGCGGCGCGGATCGTCGATCGCGTGGCGCAGCGCCATGTAGCCGAAATACAGGAACAGCAGGATGAGTTCGGAGGTCATCCGCGCGTCCCACGCCCAGTACGTGCCCCACGCGGGCCTGCCCCACAGCGACCCGGTCCACAGCGCGACGACCGTGAACAGCGCACCCGTCGGTGCGAGCGCCTGCGCCATCATCGCCGACAGGCGCGCGTTCAGCGTCAGCGACATGCCGCACCAGCCCGCCATCACGAGATAGACGAACATCGACATCCACGCCGCGGGCACGTGGATGAAGATGATCCGGTACGCGTCGCCCTGTTGCGCGTCGGTCGGCGCGACGACGAGGCCCAGCCAGAGCCCGACGACCGCAAGCACCGCCGCCGCGGCAGCGAACCAGCGCGTCAGCTGCTGGGCCAGCGGGAAAAACGATACGGGCGAGGCGAATCGGAACCAGTTGATCGAATTCATTTCAATCCAAAGCAATACGCACGGCCGCTGCACACGCCAACGGCGCTCCGACCGCTGAGGCGAGCAGCGCCGCGCCGAGCACCGACAATTCGCCGCCCGCCGCGAGTCCCGCATGCGTCGCCCCGACCGCACCCGCGCCGAAGATCAGGATGGGAACGTAAAGCGGCAGAATCAAAAGCGCCAGCAGCGCACCGCCGCCGCGCAATCCCAGCGTTAGCGCAGCGCCTATCGCGCCCAACAGTGACAGCGTCGGCGTGCCCAGCAACAGGCCCGCAATCAGCACCGCCGCCTCGCCGCCGTCGAGCCCGAACTGTAAAGCGAGCAATGGCGAGAAAACCGCCAAGGGCGCGCCCGTGGTCAGCCAGTGCGCCAGTATTTTACCCGAGATCAGGGCAGGCAGCGGGTAGGGCGAGAGCGCGATCTGCTCCAGCGTGCCGTCGGCGAAGTCCGCCCCGAACAAGCGCGGCAGCGACAACAGCGAGGCAAGCAACGCGGCAACCCACAGGACTCCGGGCCCGAGCGCGCGGAGCAACACCGGATCCGCGCCCACGCTGAGCGGGAAGAGCGTCACCACGATAACGTAGAACAGGAGTTGCACTCCCAGTTCCGCCTTGGAGCGCAGCGCGAGCCGCAGGTCGCGGCGGAGCGCCCACGCGACGCCCGGCCACGCGGCGGCGCCGGCTGGCGCTTCTTGGCCGGTCATGTAAGGCGCAACGCTTGGCTCGCGCCGGGGGGGAGCGCAAGCTCCTGGTGCGTCGCGATCACCGCGATCCCACCGCCGGCGAGATGCGCCGCGATCGCGGCGCGCAACGTCGCCACGCCCGCATCGTCGAGAGCGGTCGCGGGCTCGTCGAGCAGCCACAGCGCCCGCGCCACCAGCCGCAGCCGCGCCAGCCCGACCCGGCGCCGCTGTCCCTGCGAGAGCACCCGCGCGGGCAGGGCGCGCTGGCGCGACAGCGCCCAGACGGCGAGCGCGTCGGCGAGCGCCGCCGGTGCCGCGCTCGCGCAGTGCAACTCGGTCAACGACGCGAGGTTCTCCTCCGCGGTGAGCTCGTCCTTGAGCGCCGGGACGTGACCGATGAAAAGAGCGCTCGCGCGCAGCACCGGATCGAATGCGCCCACCGCCGCGCCGCGCCATGCGAGCGTTCCCTGCGCCGCGTGCGTAATGCCGGCGAGAATGCGCAACAGCGTCGTCTTGCCGCTCCCGTTCGGGCCGCTGACCACGAGCGCGGTGCCCGGCGGCAGCGAAAAGCTGATTCCGGAGAACAGCGTTGCGTCGCCACGGCGCGCGGCGAGATCCTGCGCTTGGAGCATCGAGCGACCCCTCCGGCCAATCGCGAGCGCGAATTATAGCCGAGCGGTCGTTGCCACCGTGGGCGCCGTGCAGACGGCGGCGTACCACAGCGCGCGCTCCGGCGCGCGGCCGATGTGCTAATGTTCGCGACGCTTGAGGCCCGGAGACCAGACCCACTTCGATGCTGACGACCCGACCGCGTTTGAGTTTCTTCAGTTCGCTCGCCGTCGCGGCCATGCGCCCTGCACGGCTCGTGCGCATCGGCGCGCTCGCGCTGTCCTGTGCCGCACCGTGGGCGAGCGCGCAGCTCACCGATAT
Source organism: Casimicrobiaceae bacterium (assembly GCA_041493285.1). GTDB lineage: Bacteria > Pseudomonadota > Gammaproteobacteria > Burkholderiales > Casimicrobiaceae > PALSA-1003. The sequence goes on along the minus strand of JBGPYP010000068.1, from coordinate 6,127 downwards.
CCATCCGAACTCGCCGCTGCCGGACGCGACCCTCAGGCAGTCCTATTCGATCACGTTGACGCCGGTCAACCCGTACAAGGGACTGCCAGTTCTCTGGAACATCACTCCAGGCTGCCTCAATGGCACCGGGCTCACGTTCACCCCACAGAACGGCACCGCAAGCTTGGCCCGGATCAGCGGCTTGCCGACGCTGCGCGGGACGTTCGATTGCACGATCGTCGCGCAGGACGCAGGCAGCAACGTGATCAGCAAGCCCTACGAGCTCACTATCATCAAGGGCTGCAATTCGCCGCGAATCACGAGCGACCCGCCGCCGGCGCCCACCGGGGGCGTGGCCTACAGTTATCTCGTGACCGCGACCGGCACGCCGCCGCGGACGTTCTCCGCGCTCGGCCTGCCGCCGGGGCTGACGATCGATCCAACGAGCGGCGTCATCGCCGGCACAACCGTCGCCAGCGGCGCGTTTGCGGTCGCGATCATCGTCAAGGGTTGCGGACGGCCCGCGCTCCAGAACTTTACGCTCGTGGTCGGCAAGGCGCCCGTGAGCCTCGCATTGTCGAACACGCCGAACCCGGCGGTCTTCGGGCAGGACATCGCCGTGCTCGTGCACGCGAGCGGCGGCGCGGTTCTGCCTTCCGGCACGATGCTGCTCTGCGTGCTCGCTCCCGGCGAGTTCTGCGCCGCTCCGGTGGGCGCGCCGCCTCCGGGAACCGCGCCGGGCCTGATCCCTGCGTTGCGCAGCGCTACGCTCGACGCCGCCGGCAACGCCGCCTTCACGTTGAGCGGGCTCCCGATCCAGAACTACGTGCTGCAGGCGTACTACGGCGGCGACGGCAGTCACGACCAGGCGCGCTCGGTGGCCGTTGACCAGTTTGTCATCAAGGGCGCCGTGTTGCCGCCGCCGGCGCGTTCAGCGCTCGCGCCCGCAGCGGCGGCGAACGCCTCCGCGGCGCCGATCCCGTCGCTATCGACGCCCGCGCTGTGGCTGCTGGCGCTGGGTATCGTCGGCATCGCCGCTGGCCGGGCGCGCCGGCGCGGCTGACGACATACCGTGGGATTGAGGTTCCTTAGCCCGGCCGAGCTCGTCACGCGGCTGGCCGGCGCGCCCCGCGCGCTTGCGGGTCTGGCCATCATCGGCATCTTCCTGCTGCATCCGTTGACGGACTTCGGCATGAGCACCTTCACTCTGCTCCCCAAGCTCGAGGGGTTCGCCTACGACGCACGACTCAGGTTGACCTTGCCCAACAGTGCCGACCCGCAGGTCGTCATCATCGACATCGACGAAACGAGCTTGCAGCGCCTGGGCCGCTGGCCGTGGTCGCGCGACATGCTGGCGAAGCTCACCACACAGCTCTTCGAGCGCTACGGCGCGCGCGCGGTGGGGTTCGACATCCTGTTCGCCGAGCGCGACCTGTCCTCCGGCATCGCGGTGCTGGACAGCTTGCGCGAACGCGAGCTCAAGGCGGATCCAGCGTTTGCCGCCGCGCTCGAGCAATTGCGACCGCGCCTGGACTTCGACGCGCGCTTCGCCGACGCGATCCGCGGCCGGCCCGTAGTGCTGGCGATGGCGTTCCCGGTTGAAGCCGAGATGCGGGGGACCCTTCCGCCGCCGCTTTTCACCGAAGCGGACATCGCCGGCAAGGTCATTGGCATCGTTCCCGAGCACGGCTTCGTCGCGAGCCTGCGCGAGCTTGCCGACGCCGCCGCGGCCAGCGGGCACATCGACCCCGCGTTCGATCCCGACAACCAGGTGCGCCGGGTACCGCTGATCAAACGCTACGGCGCAGGTTATTACCCCGCCTTCTCGCTCGCGATGGTCCAGACGGTCGTCGAGGCGAAGCGCGTCACGCCGCACTTCGACAGCGCACGTGGGCTCGACGCGCTCGACGTCGGCGGCCTGGTCGTCCCCGTGGGCGAAAATGGCACCGCGCTGATCCCCTTCCGCGGCAAGTCCAAGACCTTCCGCTTCATCCCGGCCGCCAACGTGCTCGACGGCAGCGCACCGCCGGACTTCCCGGGAGCCATCGCGCTCGTCGGCACGAGCGCCAAGGGCCTCAAGGACCTGCGGCCGACCCCGCTCGACCCCGACTTCGCGGGCGTCGAGATCCACGCCAACCTGATCGCCGGCATGCTCAACGGAGACATCAAGTCGGTACCCGCAGGTGCGAATGGGATCGAGGCGATCGTCATGGTCGCGGCGGGGCTGCTGGCGCTATTCGCAGTGCCGTATCGGCGGCCGCTGCCCAATGCGCTCGTCGTCGTCGCCATTGCCGCTGTGGTGACCGCGCTCAATCTCGCGTTGTGGGTGCACTGGAGCTACGTGCTGCCGCTGGCGGCGACGCTGCTCATGCTCGCGGTGCTGTTCGCCTGGAACATGCTCACCGGCTTCGTGCGCGAGGGTGCGGCGATCCGCAAGCTCTCCGGCATGTTCGGCGAATACGTTCCGCCGGAGCGCGTCGCACAGATGTTCGAGTCCGGCCAGCGTTTCAACATGGAGGGCGAGAGCCGCGAGCTGACCGTCCTGTTCTGCGACGTTCGCGATTTCACCGGGCTGTCGGAGAATCTGCCGCCGCGCGAGCTCTCCGCGATGCTCAACGCGTACCTCACGACCATGACCGAACTGATCCACGACAATCGCCATGGCACGATCGACAAGTACGTCGGCGACTCGATCATGGCGTTCTGGGGCGCGCCGGAACCCAATCCCGAGCACGCGCGGGGCGCCGTGGAAGCGGCGCTCGCGATGCAGGCCCGGATGCCGGCGATCGCAGAGGACTTCGCCCGGCGTGGCTGGCCCGCGTTCACGATCGGCATCGGCATCAACACCGGCACGATGAGCATTGGCGACATGGGCTCGAAATTCAGGAAGGCGTATACGGTGCTCGGCGACGCGGTCAACCTCGCCTCGAGGCTCGAGGCGCTCACCAAGGAATACGGCGTCGGCATCGTCGTCGGCGAGGACACCGCGCACGCGATTCCCGATTACGCGTGGCGCGAGATCGATCGCGTGCGCGTCGTGGGGAAGGCGAGGCCGGTCACCATCTACGAGCCGCTGGGCCCGGGGGCGAGTCCCGAAGTCGCTGCCGAGCTGGCGCTGCATCGGCGCGCGCTCGCGAGCTATCGCGGGCGCGACTTCGATGCGGCGGAAGCCGGGTTCGCGGCGCTTGCCGCCGCGCATCCGACCACCGCGCTCTATGGATACTTCCGTGCGCGCTGCGACGCGTTTCGTACGAGCCCGCCGCCACCGGCGTGGGAAGGCGCGACGGTGTTCGCCAGGAAATAGAACCTCGCCGATCGCGCGGCAGACCTCTTTACAGGTTGACGTAGAGCGTCGCGAGCAGCGCCAGCTGCGAGGCGTCCCGCAGCGAGGCGCGAGACAGTACAGAACAAGTACGGCGAGCGCCGAGCGAGGACACAACAAAGCAGATGGTGCGCGCAGCAGCTCTGCGTCAGCCTGTCAGCACTTGCCTCCGGGGCACTGGCGATATCCCGCCACGCCCTCGATCACGCCGCCGTTGCGGGTGTTGAAGTAGTAATCGAGCCCGATCCCGACGCCGCCCGGACCGGCGAAGAAGCCGGTGAAGTTGCTGGCGATCAGCGGCTGGCAGCCGGCGCCGCTGCAGCCCCCGGTCGCGCCGATGCCGCTCGTGGTAAATGCGCTGTTGATGATGCTGGCGGTGCCGCCCATGGTGTACGTCGCGCTGCCGAAACCGACCGCGAGCCCGGAGAGCGCGAGCTGCGCGGCCGTGAAGTTGACGTTGATCGTGCCGCCCGAGATGAGGGTGCCGACCTGTCCGATGCCCGAGTCCGTCGGCCGCGTGCCGCCAAGCGCCGCGTATTGCACCTGGCCCGAAGTCGGCAGCGCCGTGGCGACGGTGCCGTAGATGTAATGCAGGTTGCCGCCGTCGTTGTGCACGATCTCGTTGCCCAGGCGCTGCGCGATCGTTGACCCGCTGCCCTGCCACCGGCCCCAGTTCAATCCGGACGGCGAATCGTCGCGGCCGGCGTCGACGATCGCTGCGCTCCCGACCGACGCGACCAGGCTTGCGTTCTCGAATCCGGTGAGACGCCCTTGGCCGTCGAGGGAAAGCCGCAGGTTCGGATCGGTCGTTCTATCGAGCTCGAGCGTATCGCGATCCGAACCGACGACGATCGTCTTGCCCAAACCGAACGCAACGCGATCCAGGTCCTCGGTCGCCACGTAGGTAAACTGCGGATCCGGCACGGCCGCGCGGACCTCGTTCTCGGGGACCTTGGCGAAGCGCAGGTCGCCGGGCGCCTCCTTGGAGGTCGACGTCCGCGGCTTGAGCTTGTCCGACAGGAAGAGCGGTGGAGCGAGCCAGCGAAGCGGCGCCTCGCCGTCGGGGACGTAGAAGTGCTCGTCGACCCCGAACTCGCCGCCGCCCAGCGCATTCGCCACCGCGATCCGGCCCTCGTACACGGCCCCGTACATCCCCGAGCGCGCCGGTTCCTTGCCATTCAGACACTGCGCGGGCGGGCAGATCTGCACCTGGTAGTGCGTGCCGCGGATCCCGATCGTCGCCTGCGTCGTGAGCAACTGATAGCGGTCGCCGGAGAGCTTACCGATCTGCCCGGTAAGCGTACGAAAGCCGCCCTTCACCAGGCGGAACACCGCGATTTCCGTCCCGTCCTGCCGGCCGCCGAAGTTGTAGCGCTCGATGCGGAACTCGGACTCCGGCTTGAGCGCAACGAGCGCGTCGTCCGAGAATCGCAACTGCGCGTGGCTTTGCGCGGCCGTCACGATCGTGTCGCCGGCTTCGATCGGCGCTCCCGCCGCGAGCGGCACGCGCGCACCGCCGCGCAACGCGGCGACGTCGCCGATGGCGAAGACGACCTTGCCCGCTTGCGCGAAGGCGGTGCTCGCGGCGAAGGCGCACGCGAAGAGCGTTGCGAAGGAGACCACGGAGCGCAAGCGTCTGTTCATGGTTTCGTTCCCGTCCGGATTCCCCGTGCTATTTGAACGCATAGCGCAGCTTTACCGCGCCGACGTGGCGCGAATACTCGTAGAGCTCGAGGTTCGACCCGTTGTGCGCGTACTGATACTCGGCGCGGATGCTCCAGCGCGCGTCGAAGAGGTACAGCGCACTCAAGCTTAGCGTCAGGTTGCGGTCCCGCCGCGTGACGTCGAGCAGCGGGATCGGCGCCTGGTAACGGCTCTCGACGTAGCCGACCCCGGCGTTGAGCGCCCAGAACGCCGACGGCGACACGGTCACGTCCGCGGCGCCGCCGTAGAGCGAGCGCCCGAGATCGTCGCGATCTTCGCGGTTGTGCTCGTCGCCGTAGAACACGGTGGCGTTGAGCACCGGTTGCCAGGGAACGAGCCACACCCGGCGATACGCGACCGAGAGCGCGTAGAGATCTGAGTCGCGCGCGGCGTTTTCGCCGGAGTACGCGAGGCGTGCGTACTGCGGGATCAGCGCGAGCGAGGTCTGTTCCGAGATTTGCCGTCGCCATTCGAACCCCAGCCCGTCGGTCCAGCGGTAGCGCGAGCCATCGAGCAGAATTTCGCTGTGCGCATAGGAGAGCGTATACAGGTTGTTGCTCGCCTGGTAGCTGCCGCCGAACGATGCGCTAAAGCCGGCGAGGTTGAATTCCGACGCGTTGGCGTAGAACGTGCCGTTCGCGTAGCCGCTGCCGTTGATGCTCCAGCCGGGGGCGACCGGATGATCGACGCGCCCGGCCGCGGCAAGCCAGCCGAACGCCGATTCCTTGCGCACGCCGACGTCGGCGACCGTGACCGGCCCCAGCACCGGCAAGCCGATGTCGGCCTGCGCGACGCCGGCGTTGGCGTTGCTGTCGTAACCGGCGCCGGCCTCGACGTATACGCTCGCGCGCGTCTGATAGCGGCCTTCGCGCGCCTGCAACGCGGCGAGATAGCGGTCGATGCCGGCCTGCACCTCGGGCGGCGGTTGCTCTTTCGCGACGGCCTCGAATTCCTCGCGGGAGCGGACGTTGTCACCGGCGTAGAAATAAGCGCGGGCGAGCTCGAGACGCGCGCGCGTGTCGTTGGGAAATTCCAGCACGTAGCGCTCGAGCGCGAGAACGCCCTCGCCGGCGCGGCCGAGATCGACCGCGGCGACGCCGCACCAAAGATCGAACTCGCGCG
>JBGPYP010000337.1:0-2900 GCA_041493285.1 Casimicrobiaceae bacterium | reverse complement strand
CTCCTGACGTGGCTGATGCAGTTCGGCGGCGGCCTTGCGATCCCGCCCGTCGCGCTGGCGGTGTTGTGGGCCTGCGTCCGCCGCGGACGTATCGAGGCCGATCACCGTCCGCTGCGCGCCGCGCTCCTCACCTCGATCGTGCTGTTCGGAATCGGCGGCGTGATCGGGTTCTTCATCCACGGCAGCAACGTGAAAATACCCGCGCATTACCACGGCAGCATCGTCGGCGTGACCATCGCGCTCATGGGGCTCGCCTATCTGCTGCTGCCTGCGTTCGGCTTCGCACGCCCGTCGGTGCGCTTGGCGACGCTGCAGCCGTATCTCTACGGTGCCGGGCAGTTGCTGCACGTGATCGGGCTGGTTTGGTCGGGAGGTTACGGCGTCCAGCGCAAGGTCGCCGGCAGCGACCAGGTGCTGCGCAGCACGCAGGAAATCTTAGGGATGAGCCTCATGGGATTGGGCGGCCTCATCGCCATCGTCGGCGGCGTGCTGTTCGTGTTCGTTGTTCTAGAAGCGATTTATCGTGGCCCCGAACGGCGACCGGCACCTTGAATCGGGACGCGCCGACCGCGCGTCGGTGCAGCGGCTGTTGCGCATTCTGGCGAGCGTGGGCGCGGCGCTGATGCTCTTCGTGATCGTGTCGAGCGCATTCCTGCGGCTGACCCAGGCGGGCCTGTCGTGCGCCGATTGGCCCGCGTGCTACGGCCGCGTCGATCCGAATGCCGTCGCGACGACCGGCGTGCTCGTCGCCCGGCTCGTCCACCGCGTCGCGGCGAGCGCGGTGGGCATCGTGTTGCTCGCCGCCGTGTTGATCGGCGTCACGCAGCGTCCCTCGCTCAAGCGCCAGGTCGGAATCGTCGCGGCAGCGTTCGCGATCGCGCTCGGCCTCGCCGCTCTCGGCGCCCAGTTTCCGGCCTCCGCGTCCGAGATCCCGTCGCCGGCGGTGATCCTTGCCAATCTCGGCGGTGGATTCGCGCTGCTTGCGCTCCTGTGGCTGCTTCGACTCACGACGCTGCCGCCGCTTGTTGCGCAGACGGCGCCGTGGCTCAAGCTCGCCGCGACGCTGGCGCTGCTGGCGGCGATCGCCCAGATCGCGCTCGGCGCGTTGGTTAGCGCGAAGTTCGCCGCGCTCGCGTGTCCCGCTTTCCCCGGTTGCGGCAGCGATTGGCCCGCCGGCGCGTTGCTCGAGAACCTCGACCCGTTCGCCGATCGCATCCTCGGTCCCGACGGAACGATCGCGCGCCCAGCCGCCCTCGCGGCGCTGCAGTGGGCGCATCGTGTCGGTGCGCTGGTCGTGTTCGTTCTCGGTGTGTCGGTCGCAGTGTCGCTGCTCTCCGCCGGCGGCCGCGCCCGAGGTCTCGGCGTGATCGTTGCCGTGTTGCTCGTCGTACAACCCGCGCTCGGCGCGGCGGCGGTGCTCGCGAGTTTCCCATTGGCGCTGCCCATTGCGCACAACGCCGGCGCGGCGTTGCTGCTTGTCGCGCTCTTGACCGCGACCCGGGCCCTCTACGCGGAGGATCTGCACCCGTGACGATGGCTCCCGAGGTTCCGCTCACGACGCGGCTTAGGCGGCTGGTCATCAAAGGCCGCTCGATCCTGCCCATCGTCCAGGGTGGCATGGGCGTGGGCATCTCGGCACACCGGCTGGCAGGCACGGTCGCCGCTCTGGGCGCGATGGGAACGATCGCCAGCGTCGACCTTCGCCGGCGCCATCCCGACCTGATGGCCGAGACCGCGCATTGCCGCGATCGGGCCGCGATCGATCGCGCCAATCTGCTCGCGCTAGAGCGCGAGATCGCGGCCGCGAAGGCGATCGCCGGTGGCCGCGGCCTGCTTGCGGTGAACATCATGCGTGCGATCTCCGCCTACGCCGATTGCGTGCGCGTTGCGTGCGCGAGCGGCATCGACGCGATCGTCGTCGGCGCGGGTTTGCCGCTCGATCTCCCCGATCTGACCGCAGAGCATCCCGGCGTCGCGTTGATTCCGATTTTGTCGGACTTCCGCGGCATCCAGCTTGTGGTCAGGAAGTGGGAGCGCAAGGGGCGGCGTCCCGACGCCGTCGTCATCGAGCATCCGCGCTACGCCGGCGGCCACCTGGGTGCGGCCAGGATCGACGATCTCGCCGACGAGCGCTTCGACTTCGAGCGGGTGATCCCCGAGACGCTCGAGTTCTTTCACCGCCAGGGAATCGCGGAAGGCTCGATTCCGCTCATTGCCGCGGGAGGCATCAATTCGCACGCGCGGGTGGTCGAGCTGATGGCGTTGGGTGCGGGCGGCGTGCAGCTCGGGACCGCCTTCGCGGTGACCGAGGAGGGCGACGCCGCTCCGGAATTCAAGGCCGTGCTGGCCGGCGCGCGTCCGGAGGACATCGTCGAGTTCATGAGCGTCGCCGGCTTGCCGGCGCGCGCGGTGCGTACGCCGTGGCTCGAGACGTATCTGCACCACCTTCCCGCGATGCAGGCCGTCGCGCACAAGAAACGCCGCTGCACGCTCTATTTCGACTGTCTGGCGCAATGCGCGCTGCGCGACGGCGTCGCCCGCTTCGGCCAGTTCTGCATCGACATGCAACTCGCCGCCGCACTGCGGGGCGATGTCAGGAAAGGCTTGTTCTTCCGCGGCGCTGCGCCATTGCCGTTCGGAATCGCGATCCGGCCAGTCCGGGATCTGCTCGATTTCCTCCTGGGCAACGTGCCGCCGGAGAGCGCGTGAACACGGCCACCGATGGCCGGGGTCACTGGCTCAGGTCGCGCGCCGCAACTGAAACGACGTGAAGCGCCGCGCGATCGCGGCGGCGTAGGGCTCAGTGAGAAACGACGGTGCATCGTCGCTGACGAACGCGGCGTTCGCGCAACCTTCGGCGCGAAACTCCTGCAGCGCGTAGTGGCGCACGCCGCAACGCG
>JBGPYP010000310.1:0-3212 GCA_041493285.1 Casimicrobiaceae bacterium | reverse complement strand
CTGGGCTCCGGCGCGGTCATCATCATGGACGACACCCGCTGCATGGTGAGATCGCTGCTGCGGCTGTCCTACTTCTACTTCGAGGAATCGTGCGGCCAGTGCACACCCTGCCGCGAAGGCACCGGGTGGCTCTGGCGGATGGTTGACCGGATCGAGCACGGCACGGGTCGCAACGAGGATCTCGACGTCTTGCTCTCGGTGTCCGACAACATCGCCGGGCGGACGATTTGCGCGCTGGGCGACGCCGCCGCGCTGCCGGTGAAGAGCTTCATCAAGCACTTTCGCGACGAGTTCCAGTACCACATCGATCACAAGAAATGCCTCGTGCCGGACTACGTCTGACGCCCGTATGACGATGCTCAACCTCGAAGTCGACGGCAAACCGGTCCAGGTGGAGAGCGGCAGCACGGTGATGGATGCCGCGCACAAGCTCGACATCTACGTGCCGCATTTCTGCTGGCACAGGAAGCTCACGATCGCCGCCAATTGCCGCATGTGCCTGGTGCAGGTCGAGAAGGCGCCCAAGCCCATGCCGGCGTGCGCGACGCCGGCCACCGAGGGCATGAAGGTGTGGACGCACTCCGACGCAGCGGTCGACGCGCAGAAGGGCGTGATGGAATTCCTGCTCATCAACCATCCGCTCGACTGCCCGATCTGCGATCAGGGCGGAGAATGCCAGCTGCAGGATCTCGCGGTCGGTTACGGCGCCTCGAACTCGCGCTACCAGGAACCCAAGCGCGTGGTTTTCAACAAGAACCTGGGGCCGCTGATCTCGACTGACATGACGCGCTGCATCCACTGCACGCGCTGCGTGCGCTTCGGCCAGGAGATCGCGGGTGTCATGGAGCTCGGGATGGTCGGCCGCGGCGAGCACGCCGAGATCATCACTTTCGTCGGCAAGACCGTCGATTCCGAGCTGTCCGGCAACGTGATCGACCTGTGTCCCGTCGGCGCGCTAACGTCGAAGCCGTTCCGCTATACCGCGCGCACCTGGGAGCTCGCGCGGCGCAAGTCGGTGAGCCCGCACGACAGCCTCGGCAGCAACCTCGTGGTCCAGATCAAGGGCGAGCGCGTGATGCGCGTCGTGCCGCTGGAGAATGACGCAATCAACGAATGCTGGCTGTCGGACAAGGATAGGTTCTCGTACGAAGGCCTCAATTCCGACGACCGGCTGACGCAGCCGATGGTGAAGCGCGACGGCAAGTGGATCGAAACCGAATGGTCCGCGGCGCTCGAGTATACAGCGAAGGAGCTGAAGCGCATTCGCGACCGGCACGGCGCGGCGGCGCTCGGCGCGCTGGTGTCGCCGCATTCGACGCTCGAGGAAATGCACGTCGCACAGAAGCTCGTCCGGGGGCTCGGGAGCGAGAACATCGACTTCCGCCTGCGGCAGTCCGACTTCGGCACCGACGGCAAGCGCGACGGCGCGACCTGGCTCGGCATGTCGATTGCCGATTTCGCCGCGCTCGACCGCGTGCTGGTGGTCGGAAGTTTCCTGCGCAAGGACCATCCTCTGCTCACCCACCGGCTGCGTCAGAGGGTGAAAAAGGGCGCGCAGATCTCGCTGGTGCACACGGCCGACGACGAGCTGTTGCTCAAGCTCGCGCACAAGGCGATCGTCGCACCGTCGGGGCTGCCGCGCATGCTCGCCGAGATCGCCGTCGCCGCGGCGAGTGCCGCCGGCAAATCCGCGCCGGCCGCGCTCGCGGGCATCGAGCCTTCGCCGGTCGCGACAGACATCGCCGTGAGCCTGGCCGGCGGCGAGCGGCGGGCCGTATTCCTCGGCAGTTTCGCCGAGTGGCATCCGCGCGCGGCGCAACTGCATGCGCTGGCGCAGGCGATCGCCGGGCTGACCGGCGCGACGCTGGGCTTTCTCACCGAGGCTGCGAATTCGATCGGGGGCACGGTCGCCGGAGCGTTTCCGCGCAAGGGCGGGCTCGATGCGGCGGCGATGCTCGCCGATCCGCGCAAGGCCTACCTGGTGCTGCACGCCGATGCGGAGCTCGACACCGCGAATCCTGCGGCGACACGCGCGGCGCTCGCCGCCGCCGAGTTCGTCGTCGCGCTGTCGCCGTTCAAATCCGGCGCGATAGCGCACGCACACGTGCTGCTGCCGGTAGCGCCGTTCACCGAGACCGCAGGCACGTTCATCAACTCCGAGGGCCGCGCGCAGGCGTTCAACGGCGTCGCCGCGCCTCTGGGCCAGACGCGCCCGGCGTGGAAAGTGCTGCGCGTGCTGGGGTCGCTGCTGGGCCTGTCGGGATTCGGTTACGACAGCATCGACGCGATCCGCGCCGAGCTGCCGCGCGCCGACGAGATCGGCGCGTGGCTTTCCAACGCGACGCAGACGCCGATCGAGGTGCCGCTGGGTCCATCGGCGCCCGCCCAGGTCGACGGGTTCGAACGCATTGCCGAAGTGCCGATCTACGCCGCCGACCCGTTGGTCCGGCGCGCGGTATCGCTGCAGAAAACGCGCGACGCGATGCCACCGCGCGCACGCGTCCACGCCGCGACGCTCGCGAAGCTCAAGCTTGCGGATGGTGCGGCCGTGCGGGTGCGGCAAGGCGGAGGCGAGGCGATCCTGACCATCGCGGTCGACGCCGGCATCCCGGAAGACTGCGTCCGCATCGCCGCCGCCCATCCGGCCACGCGCACGCTGGGGCCCATGTTCGGGCCAGTCGCGGTGGAGCCGGTCTGATGGAAGCGACCGTCCTGCATTTCTTCGAATGGCTCTGGGGCCCGTTGTGGGCGCCGCTGTGGCGCGTATTCGGACCGATCTGGCCGGGCATCTGGACGCTGGCCAAGATCGTGGTGATCGTGTTCCCGCTGATCATCGCGGTGGCGTACCTGACCCTTGCCGAGCGCAAGGTCATCGGGTGGATGCAAGTGCGGATCGGCCCCAACCGCGTCGGCCCGCTCGGACTCCTACAGCCTTTCGCCGACACCTTCAAGCTGATGTTCAAGGAGATCATCGTTCCGACGGGCGCCAGTCGGTACCTGTTCTTCGTCGCGCCGGTGCTGCTGATCGGCCCCGCCATCGCCGCCTGGGCGGTGATCCCCTTCGCCGACGGGCTCGTGCTCTCCGACATCAACGCCGGGCTGCTCTACGTGCTGGCGCTCTCCTCGATGGGCGTGTACGGCGTCATCCTCGCCGGCTGGGCGTCGAACTCCAAGTACGCGTTTCTCGGGGCGCTACGCTCCGCCGCACAGAT
>JBGPYP010000409.1:0-2158 GCA_041493285.1 Casimicrobiaceae bacterium | reverse complement strand
GAAGCAGGCGCCGCATTTTGCCGCAACCCGGATGGGACGGGGCTCATTGGCCACTGAGCGGGCGATCTGCTTTGTCGCTCCCTTTGCAAAAGGGGGCCGCGCCCTTTGCTTCGCCTCGCTTCGCGCAGCTCATCCCGGAAAGCCGCCGTCGCAACCGTGCGGGACTTGTTCAGAGGTTCCCTAATGGCCAGCCTCGCGTACATCGGGCTCGGCAGCAATCTCGGCCATCCGCGACGCCGCCTGGCGCACGCAATGTGGGCGCTAGCGCGGCTGCCGCGCACGCGGCTCGTCGCGGCATCGGGCAACTACGTCAGCGCGCCGATCGGCACCACCGAGTCGCAGCCGGACTACGTCAACGCGGTCGCGCTGCTGAAGACCGCGCTCGGGCCCGGCGCGATGCTGCTGCAGCTGCGCGCCGTCGAGCGCCGCCACGGCCGAAGGCGAGCGCCCGGTCAACGGCGCAATGCGCCACGCGTGCTCGATCTCGACCTGCTGCTGTACGGGCGGCGTCGCTTCTCGCAGTCGCGGCTCGTGGTTCCCCATCCGCGCATGCACGAGCGTGCGTTCGTGCTGCGCCCGCTCGTCGACCTCGCGCCGGCCGTGACGATCCCCGGCCGCGGCGCGGCGCGGCGCTGGCTCCTGCGCACCCGCGGGCAGCGCATCGCGCGCGCTCGCACGCACTTTTGGCGGTAGTGTGCGGGGTCAGGAGTTCCGACGATAAAGGAGCGCGCGAATTTGGCGGCCAGGCAAGGCGCGAGACCGCAACCGTAGTTCGTGCTACGGTGAGGTCGAGCAACGGAGCATGGGCGCCGCTTTGCCCAATGAGCCGCCGCGAACTATCGAGCGAATTTCTGACTCAGCACACTTAGCTTCGGGCATTCGCCATGGAACTCGCCAAGTGCCGCTACGTCGTCGTTGAGGGACCGATCGGCGCCGGCAAGACCAGCCTCGCGCAGGCGCTCGCGCACTATCTCGGCGCCGACGCGCTGCTGGAGGCGCCGGGAGAGAATCCATTTCTCGCCCGCTTTTACGAGGATATGCCGCGGTTCGCGCTGCCGACGCAGCTCAACTTTCTGTTCCAGCGCGTCGACCAGATCCGGGGACTTACGCAGCTCGACCTCTTCCGCCGCGCGACGGTCGCGGATTTCCTCCTCGACAAGGACCCGCTGTTCGCGCACCTCAACCTGAGCGACGACGAGCTCGCGCTCTACGAGAAGGTCTATTCGCATCTGAAGCCGCAGACGCCGACACCGGATCTGGTGGTCTATCTCCAGGCGCCGGTGGCCACGCTGATCGAGCGCGTGCACCGGCGCGGCGTCGACTACGAGCGCGGGATCACCGAAGCGTACCTGGCGCGGCTCGCCGACGCGTACAGCCGGTATTTCTACCAGTACGACGACGCGCCGCTGCTCATCGTCAACAGCGAGCGGCTGAACTTCGTGGATGACGCCGAGCATTTCGAACTGCTGCTCTCGCGCATCGAAGGCATGCGCGGACGGCGCGAGTTCTTCAATCTCGGCACGCAATGACCGCAGCGACTCCCTCGCGCACGGTACCCGGGCTCGCCGCGATGGCGGGCCAAGGCGGGAAGATCGCCATGCTCACCTGCTACGACGCGAGCTTCGCCGCGCTGCTCGATCACGCCGGCGTCGACGCGCTGCTCGTCGGCGACTCGCTGGGCATGGTCATCGGCGGCCATGCGTCGACGCTCCCGGTCACGCCCGACGAGATGGTCTATCACACGCGCTGCGTCGCCGCGGGTGCGCGCGCCGCGCTGGTGATCGCCGACATGTCGTTCGGGAGCTATCAGGCAAGCCGCGAGCAGGCGTACGGCAACGCGGCGCGGCTGATGGCGGCGGGGGCCAAGATGGTCAAGCTCGAAGGCGGCGCATGGCTCGCGCCGACCGTCGAATTCTTAGTCGCGCGCGGCATTCCGGTGTGCGGGCACCTTGGGCTGCAGCCGCAATCGGTACACCGGCTCGGCGGCTACAAGGCGCAGGGCAAGACCGACGCGTCGGCGCGCGCCTTGCGCGAGGACGCGCGGGCGCTCTCTGCGGCCGGGATCGATATGCTCGTCCTCGAGATGGTCCCTGCCGCGCTGGCTGCCGAGCTCACCGCGGAGAACCCTGCGCCGACCATCGGCATCGGCGCCGGCCCG
>JBGPYP010000236.1:0-4229 GCA_041493285.1 Casimicrobiaceae bacterium | reverse complement strand
GTCGCGCACATGCGCCACACGCACCTGAAGGAGAACTTCTTCGTGCGCGGCGAAGGCGCGCACGGCGCGGAGCTAGCCGATGATCTGCAACGCTTCGTCGCGCTCTACGGTGCGGAGAATATCGCCGCCTGTTTCATCGAGCCCATTGCCGGCTCGACGGGCTGCCTCGTGCCCCCCAAGGGCTATCTCAAGCGCGTGCGCGAGATCTGCGACCAGCACGGCATTCTGCTGGTGTTCGACGAAGTGATCTGCGGCTTCGGCCGGACCGGCAAGGCGTTCGCCGCACAAAGCTTCGGCGTTACGCCCGACATCATGACCATGGCCAAGGGGCTCACCAACGGCGCGCAACCGATGGGCGCGGTCGCGATCAGCGAACGCATTCACGACACGATCGTCGCCGCCGCGCAGGATGGCGCGATCGAGTTCTTCCACGGCTACACGTATTCAGGCCACCCGGCGCCTTGCGCAGCTGGACTTGCAACGCTGGACATTTATCGGAAGGAAGGGTTATTCGAGCGCGGCGCGGCGCTGTCGCCATATTTCCTCGACGGCCTCTGGTCGCTCAAGGACCTGCCCGCGGTCGCCGATCTCCGCGGCTACGGCATGCTGGCGGCGATCGAGGTGCATCCGGCGGGCGCGCCGGGCGCGCGCGGGCACCTGCTGCAAAAGAAGCTGTTCGACAACGGTCTGCATTTGAAGACCACCGGAGACTCGGCGATCGTCGCGCCGCCGTTGATCGCGGAGCGATCGCATATCGATATGATCGTCGATTGCTTGCGCAAGACACTGACAACCATCTAGCATTGGCCGTTCGACTCATCGAGGGAGGGCGCATGAAACGCTTACTGACAGGATTGATATTCGCCGCGGCAGGATTGTTCGCCGCGGTGCCGGCGTGGGCGCAGAAGACCGTGACCTTCGCCTATCAGGACATGATGAACCCCTGGCGCTGGGTGCAGCAGAGCCAGGAGATCGAGAAGGCGACCGGGTTCAAGATCAACTGGCGGCAGTTCGGTGGCGGCGGTGACGTAATCCGCGCCATGGCCTCGGGCGACGTGCAGTTGGGCGAGGTCGGCTCGACGGGCGTGGCGACGGCGATCAGCCAGGGCATGGACGTCGACCTGTTCTGGATTCTCGAGGACATTGCCGCCGCGGAGGCGCTGGTCGCGCGCAACGGCAGCGGCATCAATACGATCGCGGATTTGAAGGGCAAGAAGATCGGCACGCCGTTCGTCTCCACGTCGCACTTCCAGTTGCTCTACGCGATGCAACAGGCGGGCATCAAGGCCTCCGACGCACAGGTGCTCAACATGCGGCCGCCGGAAATCGCCGCCGCCTGGGGTCGCGGCGACATCGACGCGACCTTCATCTGGGACCCGGTGCTGTCGAACGTCAAGAAGACGGGCAAGGTGCTGATGACTTCCGGTGACATCTGCAAGAAGGGTGCGTGCACCTTCGACGGCCTGATCGTGACCAAGAAGTTCGCGAAGGAGAATCCGGAGTTCATGGTCGCGCTGGTCAAGGCGGTCGCCAAGGCCGACGCCGACTATCGCGGCAACGCCAAGGTGTGGACCGGCGACAAGGCGAAGGTGGCCGCGGTCGCCAAGTGGTCGGGCGCCAAGCCCGAGGATGTCGCAGACGCGATGGCGCTCTACGGTTTCCCAAGCCTGCAGGACCAGGCCTCGCCGGCGTGGCTGGGCGGTGGAGCCAACGGCGCGGCAACCAAGGCGCTGGCGCAACAGGCCAACTTCCTGAAAGACCAGGGGCGGCTCACCTCGGTCGCGCCCGACTTCAGCAAGAACGTAACGACCGAGTGGGTTACCAAAGCGATGAAATAGCGGTGATCTGAGCGCAATCGGGTTCAACCGGGCGGCGGCGCGAATGCGCCGCCGTTTTTTCTGTCAGAATGGCCCTCATTCTCGCGCAGGGGGTTTGACTTGCCCCAACTCGACATCCGCCAACTGGGCGTCCGCTACGCGACCAAGACCGGCACGGTCGACGCGCTCTCCGGCGTGAGCCTGACCATGCAGGACGGCGAATTCGTCGTCGCCATCGGCGCGTCCGGATGCGGCAAGACGACGCTCCTCAACTGCATCGCCGGCTTTCTCCCGGCAACCGAGGGTACGATCCAGCTCGACGGCAACCCGGTCACCGGCCCCGGCGCGGACCGCGGCGTGGTGTTCCAGAAGCACGCGCTGATGCCGTGGCTCAACGTCATCGACAACGTGGAGTTCGGGCTGCGCATGCGCGGCGTCGACGCGGCCGCGCGGCGCAAGGTTGCGAGAGAGACGCTCAAGCTGGTTGGGCTCGAGGACTTCGCCGAGCGCGCGATCTACGAGCTGTCCGGCGGGATGCAGCAGCGCGTCGGCATTGCCCGCGCGCTCGCCTCGGACCCCGAGCTGATGCTGATGGACGAGCCGTTTGGCGCGCTCGACGCGTTCACGCGCGAATCGATCCAGGAGCTCGTCCTCGACGTCTGGCATCGCACCGGCAAGATGGTGTTCTTCATCACCCACTTGGTCGAGGAAGCGTTGTTCCTCGCCACACATCTGGTGGTGATGACACCGCGGCCGGGCCGGATCTCGCACGAGTACCGGCTCGACTTCGGACGGCGCTTCATCGCGACCCGCGACGCGCGGGCGATCAAGTCGGCGCCGGATTTCATCCGCGTGCGCGAGGAAGTGCTCGCAGTGATCCAACACCGCGAGCCCGGCGCCGCGATCGCCGTCGAGGGCTGACGATGGCCGACGAAGCCGCACGAGGCGAAGCTCGCCCCAAGACCTCGAAGTTCGCCACCCCGGGCGAGGGGCCGAGCACGGCCATCAGCGTGGTGACCATGGTCGCGATCGGCCTCCTGTGGTGGCTCGCGAGCCACCTGCGCTGGCTGCCGCCGCTGTTCCTGCCCACGCCCGAAACCGTGCTGACGCGTCTGTACGAATCCGCGTTCGGGCAGCTCACCGACGCGCCGCTGGCGGAGCATTTCGGCTGGTCGATGTTCCGCGTGTTCACCGCCTTCGTGGCCGCTTGCGTGACCGCAATCCCGGTCGGGATCGCGATGGGCGTTTCGCGCATCGCGCGCGGCATCTTCGACCCGCCGATCGAGTTCTACCGGCCGTTGCCGCCGCTCGCGTACCTGCCGCTGATCGTGATCTGGTTCGGGATCGACGAGCTGTCCAAGGTCCTGCTGATCTATCTCGCGTGCTTCGCGCCGCTGGCGATGAGCGCCCGGGCCGGCGTGCGCTCGGTATCGCAGGAGCAGATCCACGCCGCGTACTCGATGGGTGCGTCGAAATGGCAGGTGATCCGGCACGTGATCGTGCCGGCGACGATGCCGGAGATCCTCACCGCCATGCGCATCGCGATCGGCTTCGGCTGGACCACGCTGGTCGCGGCGGAGATGGTCGCGGCGACCAAGGGGCTGGGGCAGATGGTGCTCAACGCGTCGAATTTCCTGCGCACCGATATCGTGATCATGGGCATCGTCGTGATCGGCGCGGTGGCCTACCTGTTCGACCTCCTGATGCGCTACGTGGAAAGACTCGTCGTGCCGTGGAAGGGAAAGGTATAGCCGGCGAGTGGGGATGTAGAATCCGACGCACGTGTTCCTCGGCCGGTGGTACCAGCCCGCCGCGGTGCGCAAGAACATCGACGGCTTCGTCGTGACGCCGGTGACGGTGTTCTGGAACGTCACCAAGGCGGGACGCTAGCGGGCGGAAAACGAAGCACCTCGCGCCCGCGCCCCCGGGCGAGAGGCTGGCGCCCTGAGGTTACGGACTTTCCGCCGGGACCAGGCTTTCCTGCAACCAAGCGCGCGCCTCCGCCAATGCCGTGTCGTAGGAGAGCGTCCGCCCCGTCGCCACTGCGGCGGCGAACGCCGGCTCGTCCAGCGCCTCGCGCGTCTGCGCAATCAGCGGCGCAACGAAGGCCTCGTCCGTCGGATCGAGGTGATATCCGGTCTGATCGCAGAGCGCGATGGCCGCCCCATGAAGCTGGGCGGCACGCCGCCACTGCCCGCTGAATGCCGCGAGCCCGGCGGAAATGTGCAGCACGCTCGTTCCCGGGACCTTCGAGCCGATCTGCTCGACGACGCCAACCGCCTCGAGCAGCATTCCCCGCGCAGGCTCCCCCGAGCCGCGCGCGATCGATACGCTGGCGAGATTGAGCAGCTGGACGATGACGCTGCGTAGTTCGCCAGACTCGCGCGCAAGCGTCAGCGCCTCCACGTAGAG
>JBGPYP010000335.1:0-2907 GCA_041493285.1 Casimicrobiaceae bacterium | reverse complement strand
GGGGGCAGCGCAGCGGCGGCAGCCGCAAGCGTGGGGGTACACCAATGAGCGGTCCCAAACGCCCGTCGAGCGGCGCGCATCTGGTCGAAACCCGAGTCGAGAGCGAGGTGGTCTTCGACGGCAAGCTCCTGCACGTCCGGCGCGACACGGTGCGGCTGCCCGACGGCAGTCTCGCCACGCGCGAGTACATCGTCCATCCCGGCGCGGTGCTGATCGTTCCGGTGCTGGCGGACGGCCGCCTGGTCGTTGAGCGCCAATACCGCTACCCGCTCGGCCGCGCGCTGATCGAATTTCCCGCCGGCAAGCTCGATCCCGGCGAGACGCCGCTCGCCACCGCGCAACGCGAGCTGCGCGAAGAAGCGGGCTACACCGCTGCGCGCTGGCAGCCGCTCGGCCGCGTGCACTCGGTGGTTTCTTACTCGACTGAGGTGATCCAGTTCTTCGTCGCGGAAGGCCTGACCCACGTCGGCGCGCAGCTCGACGACGGAGAGTTCCTGGAAATCGGGACGATGAGCGTCGACGAGATGCTCGCCGCGCTCGATCGCGACGAGGTCACCGACGCCAAGACCGTCGCGGCGTTGCTGCTCTACGTGCGGCGCTTGCGTGCGCGGCCCGCCGAGGGTCGATGATCGCGCGCAGGCTCACGATCAGCGGTCGCGTGCAGGGTGTCGGGTTTCGCTATGCTTTGGCCGACGAGGCGCGCGCGCGCGATCTCGGCGGCTGGGTCCGGAACCGGCGCGACGGCACCGTCGAGGCGGTCGTCGTCGGACCCGAGGCCGATGTCGAGGCGGTGATTGCCTGGGCGCGCCACGGGCCGCCCGCGGCGCGCGTGACCGGCGTCTCGGTCGAACCCGCGGCGGAAAGCGGCGACAGGTTCGAGATCGCGCCTACGGCTTAAGGTTCGCGCCGGCCGGGACGTAGATGTCCTTCCACGCCGCGTAGCTCGCCGCCGTGAGCAAGGGAAAGACGGCAACGAGCCCCACGTAGAAGGTCAGCAGCCCGATCGCCGTCAGGACCAGCGAGAGCGCGCCGAACAGGGCCAGCGGCGCGACGTTGAGCGTGAAGCCGCGCAGGCTTCCCTTGAATGCGCGGGTGAAGGTCGCACCCTCGAGCAGCACCGCGAAGGGAACGAACACGACCGGAAGCGATGCCAGCGTCCCGGCGCCGACGACACCGAGCAGGGCTGTCGCGGTCAGCCGCTCGTCATTGGGATTCGCCAGCAGATTCGCCCCGGTGAGCGCGTAGGCGAGCATCGTCTCGACCATCGTCACGAGCAGCGCCGAGAGGACGATCGCCGCCAGCGCCGTAGGCCGCGCGCCGAAGACGACCATCGCGAAGCGCATCTCGAGCGGCGCGCCGCGGTCGATCGCCGCCGCGCCGAGGACCATCCCGCATTCGACGACCGGAACGATGACCTTGGCCGCCGCTGCGCCGACGCCGGGCAGAAGCTCCAGCGCCACCTCGCTCGCGAGCGTGATCGCGCCGAGCGCGCACCAGGAGAGCGGCGCGACCTTGAACATGCGCATCGCCGCCTCGAACCATCCGAAAACGTGCGCCAGAGGCACGGCGCGCGGCGCGGAAGTCGCGACCGGGGCTGACTGCGCGTCCATCGCGCCCTCCATTCCGACGGTTAAACGGCTTCGCCCAGATACGCGGCGCGCACCTTCGGATCGGAAAGGAGCTGCTTCGCTTCGCCGTGCAGCGTGATCTCGCCGCTTTCCATCACATAGCCGCGGCCGCTCACTTCCAGCGCGAGCTTGGCGTTCTGTTCGATCAACAGGATCGTCACGCCCTCCTTCGAGACCGCGAGGACCGTCTCGAAGACTTTCTGCACCATCAGCGGCGCGAGCCCCATCGACGGCTCATCGAGGAGCAACAGCTTCGGTCGCGACATCAGCGCGCGGCCCATCGCCAGCATCTGCTGCTCGCCGCCGGAAAGCGTGCCTGCGGTCTGCTTGCGCCGCTCCTTCAACCGCGGAAACAGGCCGAACACGCGCTCGACGTCATCCCGGATCGCGGGGCGGTCGTCGCGAGCGTACGCGCCCATCGCTAAATTCTCCTCGATCGTCAGCGCGCCGAAGACCCCGCGTCCCTCCGGCACCATCGACAGCCCTTTCCGGACGAGTTGGAACGCAGGCTTGCCGGTGATGTTTTCGCCGTTGTAGTGTATCGAGCCGCTTTTTACCGGTTGCAGGCCGGTAATCCCCTTGAGCGTTGTCGTCTTGCCGGCGCCGTTGGCGCCGATGAGGCACACCAGCTCGCCCGGCGCCACGGTCAGATCGATGCCCTTGACCGCGTGGATGCCACCGTAGGCGACCTGCAGTGCCTTGAGCTCGAGGAGCGGAGCTGCGGCCATCATGCCCTCTCGAGATTGAGCGTGACCTCGCCGCCTAGATACGCGGCGATCACCTTCGGATCGTTCTGCACCGCCGCCGCCGTGCCTTCGGCGATCTTCTTGCCGTAGTCGAGGACCAGCACGCGATTGCAGACGCTCATCACCAGCTTCATGTCGTGCTCGATCAGGAGGATCGTCGTGCCGTCGCGGCGGATGTCGTCGAGCAGGCGTTTCAGCGCCTGTGTCTCGGTGGCATTCATTCCCGCGGCGGGTTCGTCGAGCGCAAGGAGCTTCGGCTCGGTCGCTAGTGCGCGGGCGATCTCCAGCCGGCGCTGGTCTCCGTACGCGAGGTGTTTGGCCAGATCGTTGGCGCGCTTGGCGACGCCGACGTAGTCGAGGAGCTCGTAGGCGCGCTTCTCGATCGCCGCCTCCTCCGCGAGCGTCGCCTTGTCGCGCAGGATCGCCCCGAAGACCCCGGCCTTGGTGCGGACGTGGCGGCCGATCATCACGTTTTCCAATGCCGAGAGGTTCTGGAACAGCCGGATGTTCTGGAACGTGCGCGCGATGCCGCG
>JBGPYP010000348.1:0-2715 GCA_041493285.1 Casimicrobiaceae bacterium | reverse complement strand
GGTCCCGTCTCCGATAAACGCGAACCAGGTCAGGACAAACCGGTCCGCCAGCCAGTCGTAAAGGACGATCGGATCGCCCTGCGAACTGCCGTCGCACGGCGTCGATCCGAAACCGCTCCACAGATTGTCCTCGGTGAACGAGGCGAGGAGCGTACCGCTCTTGTCGTAGATGGCGACTGCATCGTTGACCGCCTCGATGTAATGGTTCGGGCCGACGTCGCCGTTCGGGTCGGGCGGCCAGCCGGCACCGCACTGTCCGCCGGTGCAAGCATCGTTGGAGCTGAGGCCGGCGAAGTTTTGAATCGGACTCGGCATCGGGGCGAGCGGAGCGCCGGAAGTCTGGGGCGCCAGTGGAGGCTGCGGGGTTGCCGTCATGAACTTCGTCGACGGCGGCGCCCGCAGCAGCGGCCGGTAGATCGGAGGCACGCGGACGGCTTTCGGCGCCAACGGCAGCCTGCTCAAGTCGCCGTTGAACTCGCCGGGAATGACCTTGGGTTGACCATACGTGACGCCTGCGATCTCGGAAGATTGAGCCGCGCGCGCTGGCGATGCCGCGCCTAGCAATACTCCGAAGAGTGCAATGGTCAGCGCGATGCGCGCGACCGCTAAACGCGCATCGGTTGCCGGGCGCTCTCGGATCTCGGCAGGTACGGGTGCGTCCACGTTGGGGCGTATCGCTTGTTGATGTATTCCGGCCGGCGACAACCGCGCAGCGCGCGTTGGGTAGCGACGGTGAAATAGACTTGTGATACTAGCATGGCCGTCATCGGCGTCCGTGCCTTCGGCGCAGCCGCTCGCGCCGTCCGTCGCCCAGCGCGCACGATCAGCGCTCCGCACCCGGCTGTCCATAGGTGCGGAACTTCTGCTGGACAATCTCCATTTCGGCGTCGGACAGGAGGTTCGGCGTCCCGATCTGCAGCGCACGCCAGTACTGCTCGGCGAGCGCCTCGACTTCGACCGCGAGCGCGAGCGCGTCGGCGAGCGTCGCGCCGACCGCGATCATGCCGTGGTTCGCGAGCAGGCAAGCCTTTCGCCCTTCGAGGGCGCGCAATGCGTGATCGGACAGCTGTTGCGTGCCGAAGGTTGCATACGCGGCGCAGCGGATGTCGTTGCCGCCGGCGATCGCAATCATGTAGTGGAATGCGGGGATGTCGCGGCCGAGACACGCGAGCGTGGTCGCGAACGGTGAGTGCGCGTGCACGATTGCACTGACCTCGGCCCTCGCGGCGTAAATGTCGCGATGAAACCGCCACTCGGAGGACGGCAGGCGCGACCCGCGCACCGTGCCGTCCTGCGCCAGCGCGACGATGTCCTCGGGTCGCATCGATTCGTAAGCCAATCCCGTCGGCGTGACCAGGAACCCGGCGTCGGTGCGGGCGCTGACGTTGCCCGACTTGCCGCGGTTCAGGCCGACGGCGTTCATCCTGAGCGCGGTGGCGATGACGCCCTCGCGCAGCATCGACTCATCCATTCGCGCGCTCGGGGAAAAGTGTACGCAGTCCCGCGCTCGACGCCGCGCAGACGCCGCGCTCGGTGATGAGCCCCGAGAGCAGGCGTCCGGGCGTCACGTCGAACGCCGGATTGGCGACCTGCGTTCCTTCGGGCGCGATCGTCTCACCGCCGGCATTGAGCACCTCGGTCGCGTCGCGCTCCTCGATCGGCACGTCGTCGCCGGTGGCGAGCGTCCAGTCGATCGTCGCCGAAGGGACCGCGGCGTACATCGGTACGCTATTGTCGCGCGCGGCGAGCGCTTTCTCGTAGGTCCCGATCTTGTTGCACACGTCGCCGTTGCGCGTGACGCGGTCCGCCCCGACCAGCACGAGATCGACGCGCCGTTGCCGCATCAGCGCCGCGCCGGCCGCGTCGACGATGAGCGTATGCGGTACCCCCTGCGCGCGCAGCTCCCACGCGGTGAGCCTCGCACCCTGCAGCCGCGGCCGCGTTTCGCTGACCCATACGTGCAGCGGAATGCCCGTGCCCTGGGCGAGATAGATCGGCGCGGTCGCGGTCCCCCAGCCGAGGGTTGCCAGCGCGCCGGCGTTGCAATGCGTCAGGATCTGGAGCGGCTGCGGCTTCCCGGCCGCGAGTCTCTCGATAATGCGCAGGCCGTGTTCGCCGAGCGCGCGGTTGGTCGCAACGTCTTCGCTTGCGATCGCTTCGGCTTCATCCCACGCGGCGGCGGCGCGCGCCGCGGCCGCGAGCGGACCGACCCGGGCCCGAATGCGGTCGAGCGCCCAGCGAAGGTTGACCGCGGTCGGACGAGCCCCGAAGAGCAGCGCATGCGCCTCGGCGAGGCCACGATCGGAGGGATCGCTGCGCAACGCCAACGCGACGCCGAACGCCGCGGTCGCGCCGATCAGCGGCGCGCCGCGCACCTGCATCGTGCGAATCGCTTGCACCGCGTCGGCCACAGTCGCGAGGGAGACGATGACGCGCGCCTGCGGCAATCGGGTCTGGTCGAGGATGTCCACCCGGTCGCGTGCCGGCGACGAGCGCAGCGTCTGCAGGTCGGGGATTTGCACGAAGCCCTGGCTAAGAAGTCGACGATGGCCGATTGTAGCCCGGGAATCCCGGGCTCACTCACTGCTCGTCGCGCGACTTCAGCACCTGCACGGTCGGTTGATATGGGTGTACAGACCGCCCAGAGTGAATTGAGCTCGTTGAGCTCGACCAGTTGGCGTACGAGATAAAGGCGCGCCGGTGTCTTGCCGAACG
>JBGPYP010000292.1:0-3454 GCA_041493285.1 Casimicrobiaceae bacterium | reverse complement strand
GATGCTCCACAAGAGATCGTCGAACGTGCGCACGCCGTCGCTCCACGCCGCGCTCTCGGGTCCGTCACGCTTGCGCACCAGCGTCAGGTAATCGGCCCAGATCGTCTCCGCAAAGCCACGCACCTCGAAGGGCACGTTGATGCCGGTGAGCTTGTCGCGGATCAGCACCCGCACCGCGGACCATTCAGCCTCGCTCTGCTCGGCGATCAGCGCCGCGGCAACGTCGTGATCGAGCACCGCGGCGACCTTGCGCTGCTCGCCTTCGACGAATTCCTGGAGCTTGGCGTCCGCGGCATCGAAGACCGCCGCATCGACCTTGAAATCGCGGCAGACCTCGTCGATGACGCCGGCGGCGACCAGCTCGAACCCGGCGCGATAGCCTTCGTCGCCGGTCGCGCCGATCGCGGCGGCGGCGAGGTGATCGAGCAGCCTGCGTCCCGGATGCTTCTTGTCGGAGAAGAACGTCCGGTCGAGGAGCGCCGCCTTGAGGATCGGCACCTGGAGACGTCCGAACAGCTGGCGCAGCGACTCCGGGATCGACGGGTCGCGGAAGATGTAGTCGAACAACAGCGCGATCACGTCGATGGTGATCTTGTCAGTCGGGTTGACGACCTGATCGGCAACGGCGGCGCGAATCCACGGAATGCGATTGAGCGGGGCCGCGGCAAGCTCGACAGCCGCCGCGCCACCGACGGGCGCACGGGCGCCGATCCCGGTCCCGGGCTCGAGGAGCTGCCAGCGATCCAGCGCCGCGACGACCGCGGAGAGCGAGCCGAGCGCCAGCAGCGGGTCGACCTGAGGCAGCCCGAACGCGTTCGACGGCGCGGCCGGCGCCGCAGGCAGTGCGCGCGCGAGTTCGGTCGCGTAAGGATTGGCCTCGCCGGCGGGCGGGGCGGTCACCGCGGCGACTGCGCCCTCGGCCGGTGCCGGCGCTGCTGCCGGTATCGGCAACATTCCGGTGCCCGGTGACGCGTTGGGCACCGCGACGTCGACCGCAAGATCCGGCGGCGCGATTTCCTTGATCAGGCGGCCGAATAGCGGCAAGAGCTCGCCGTCGTCGAACGGGCGAAGTTCGCTCCGCGCGCGCAGCTCGGCCTTGATCTCCGGCAGGACGTGGCGATCGGCGAGCAGGCGATTCAACCGGATGAAAATCTTGGTCGCCGCCGGCGTGATGTCGGCGAGCAGGCGCTCCATCAGCGGGCGCCAGACGCGCGCGTTTGGCATCAGCGCGCGGGCGGTCATGCCGATGGCGTCGAGGACATAGTCGGGCGAAAGCGGGTTGTCGACGTCGCGCGTCAGCTTTTCACCCAGCAGCACGCCGACGCGCAGGTCGAGCGCGTCGACCTCGCGCTTGGTCAGACGCCGCAGGAACTCCGCGCCGTAGATCAGCGCGGCCTGCTTTTCCTGGTCGAACGCGTTGAGGACGCGCAGCGAGGCGAGCGACCGGTCCGCGTCCGGGCGGCGACCGCGCCTACGGTTGCCCGCAAGCCTCTTCTCGAACAGCTCCTTGTAGGTCTGTGCGAAGCGCTTGACCCACTCGTCGCGCTTGGTCCGAAAGTCGAGGATCTCGGCGTCGGTGACGAACTTGTTCTGCTCGAACAGATCGTTGGTGGCTTCGATCGAAGGCGTCAGCACGTCGATCAGGCCGGCCTGGAACTGTGCGCAGCATTCGCGCAGCAGCGCTCGGACCTCCTCCGGTCCGAGCAGCAGCTTGCCGTCGGCGTCGGTGGCCGGGGGCAGGGTCGGGGACGGGACCGCGTCGGGCATGGTGGATCGGTTCCGGGAGCAGGGCGTTTTGGCGCGTTCCCGGACCGGTCGCTATGGTGGCACTCAATGGGGGTCGAAGTGAAGAGCGTTGTTCCGGGCGATGCGCGCAACTGTCGGACGGCATTGAGAAAAATGTGCGCTGCCCCGCGGAGTGACAGGCCCGGGATGATGGGGTCATAATAAACTTCGCTCTGCCGACGCAGGTCGGGGATCATGGATTTCCGCGACATCGCCCGCGCGCGGCTTCTTCCTGGAAGCCTCGGCAAGGATTCCCAAGGGAGGAACCGTCGATGAAATGCACCGCTTGTGGCAATGAGAACCAGCCAGGTGCGAAGTTCTGCGTGCATTGCGGCGTGGTGTTGGCCGCCGCGTCGGCACCGGCGCCTGCGACCGCCTCCGCGACTCCGGCGCCGTCGCCTGCGCCGAGCCCAGCACGGTCCACGCCTACGCCAGTCGCTGCGGCGCCCTCCGCCCCGGCGCCCGCGGCAACGACGGCACCCCCGCCAACGACGGCGCTCGCGCCCGAAACGGCGCGCAAATCCGGTCTCATCGTCGCCGCGGTTGCCCTCTTCGTCGTTCTCGCCGCCGCCGGCTATTTTGGCTACCGCCTGCTCTCCGGCGGTGAGAGCAAGGAAGCGGTGGCGACCGCCGAGCCTCCGAAGCCGGCGGAAGCGCCGCTCCCGGCCGAGCCGCCTAAGAACGCCGGCGCACCCGCCGCTCCCGCACCCGGGGCGGCGATGACGCCGCCCGATAGGGCCACGCCCGCACCCGCGGGCGAACCTGCCAGGGCGGGAACAGCGGCGCCGGCGGCGCCCTTGCCGGGCAGCCCGGCGGCCGTGCCTGCTCCGGCGAAATCGTCGGCGTCGGCGAAGGCCACCCAACCCAAGGCGCCGAAAGCCGCGCCGATGACGGCCGAGCCCGCACCGGCGTATCCGCCGCCTCCGGCCAAGGCGCCGTCGAGGCCGTCGGCGGTTGCTGCCGCGCCCGCTGCCGCGGCCCAGCCCGATCGCTGGCAGATGCTCGCCGATGCGATGGCGGGCTGCAAGCGCGAAGACTTCTTCAAGCGCTTCGCGTGCGAGCAGCGCACGCGGTTCCGTTACTGCGAAGGCTACTGGGGCCAAGTGCCGCAGTGTCCCTCCGCGTCCCCGAAGGATCACGGACAATAAGCGGGCGGTGACGGGCGTGGTTTGAAGACGAGGGAGCAGCCTCCTTGGACGCGAACCTCGCCACCGTTGCGTCGCGGGGCGGCCGCTGCGCCTCTGTGCGCTGCGCTCCCTGACTTCCCACCGCGGGCGACAAGCCCCTGCATCGCATGGGCCACATCTACTGGAACGAATACTCTCGTCTGCTCGACAGCGGCGAGACCATCGACGTTCTCGCCCTCGGCGATTCCTGGTTCCACTATCCGTTCAACAACCTGATCACGCCGCTATCGGAAGCGCTCGAGCGGCCGACGATCTTCGTCATCGGCGAGAACGGCGCGCGCGCGGACGAGCTATGCGCCGGGCAGTGGCTCGCCAACTTTCGCCGGATGCTCGCCGGCTATCCGGGTATCCGCCTGGTATGCATCAGCGCCGGCGGCAACGATTTCGCCGGCGTCGGCGATCTCGACGACAAGGTGCTGAGGGCCGATTGCAGCGGCGAAGCGAGCGTCGAAGGCTGCTATCGCGCCAGCCAGCCCGGCGCG
>JBGPYP010000406.1:0-2177 GCA_041493285.1 Casimicrobiaceae bacterium | reverse complement strand
TGGCATTCCCTTATAGTGGCATTGAGTGGGAAAAAGTGGGTTAAAGTGGGCGCTTACCGCAGGGAGGCGTCCGTGGAGGGCAGGCGGTGTTTCGAGGGGTTACCCATCTCGCGCTGGACAACAAGGGACGGTTGGCGATCCCCGCCAGGCATCGTGAGGCGTTGGCGCGGCAGGCCGAAGGACGTCTTGTACTCACCGCCGATCCGAGCCACTGCCTGTTGCTCTACCCGCTCCTTGCCTGGGAGCCGATCCAGCAGCGCCTGATGGCGCTATCGAGCTTCAACGACAAGACCCGCGCCCTGCAGCGCTTGCTCGTCGGTCACGCCGACGATGTCGTGCTCGACGGCGCCGGCCGGATTTTGGTGCCGCCTGCGCTCCGCCAGTACGCAGCGCTCGAGAAGCACGTCGTGCTGGTGGGCCAGGGCAACAAGTTCGAGCTGTGGGACGAACCGAAATGGCTCGAGCGAACCGAGCAGGCGGTGGCGTTCCCCGCCGGCGGGCTGCCGCCCGAGCTGGACGGCTTTTCACTCTGATGCCCGATGGCGGCCATGTCCCGGTCCTGCTCGAAGAAGCCGTGGCCGCGCTGGCGGTCAAGCCCGGCGGCGTCTACGTCGACGCCACGTTCGGCCGCGGCGGGCACAGCCGTAGCATCCTCGAAGGGCTCGGGCCGCGCGGCCGTCTCATCGGTGTCGACTGCGACCCCGCGGCGCAGTCAGCGGCGGCGTCCTGGAAGGATTCGCGCTTCCGCTTCCGCCGTGCCTCGTTCTCCGAGCTGTCCGACGTGCTCGACGCCGACGGCATCGGTGCGGTCGACGGCGTACTGCTCGACCTCGGCGTTTCGTCGCCTCAGATCGACGA
Organism: Casimicrobiaceae bacterium; assembly: GCA_041493285.1. GTDB lineage: Bacteria > Pseudomonadota > Gammaproteobacteria > Burkholderiales > Casimicrobiaceae > PALSA-1003. Next base: position 1,319 of record JBGPYP010000406.1, on the reverse strand, counting down.
CGCCGGGCGCGGCTTCTCGCTTCGCGCCGACGGACCTCTGGACATGCGCATGGATCCGACTCGCGGCACGAGCGCTGCGGAGTGGCTCGCCGGCGTCACCGAACGTGACCTCAAGGGAGTGATCGCGGACTATGGTGAAGAACGGTTTGCTCAACAGATTGCAAGAGCGATTGTTGCGGCTCGCGCGCACGAGCCCATCGTACGCACGGGGCAACTGGCCACGATCGTGGCAAAAGCCGTCGGCACGCGCGGGGGGCGTGATCGGAGTCAGGATCCGGCCACGCGGACATTCCAAGCTCTACGGATTCACATCAATCAGGAGCTCACGGAATTGTCGCTAGCCCTCGAGCACATCCTGCCCCGGCTCGCGATCGGCGGGCGGCTCGCGATAATCACCTTCCACTCGCTCGAGGACAGGCTCGTGAAGCAGTTTCTTCGCCGCCACGCACAGGCCTACGGCGGCGATGCGCGGCTCGCGCGGCTGGCGATCGCGGCGCGTGCACTGCCGGTGCCGCCGCTCAAGCTGATCGGTCGCGCCATCCGCCCGAGCGACGCTGAAGTCGGCGCGAATCCGCGGGCCCGCAGCGCGCACCTGCGCGTGGCGGAGCGCACCGAAGGGGCGCTTACGGCATGGTGAGGCTCAATGTCCTACTCTTGGCCGCGCTCGTCGCCTGCGCGCTGTCGCTGGTCACCTCGCGCCACCAGGCGCGCAACCTTTTCGTCGAGCTCGAGCGAGCGCAATCGCTCACGCGCGGCTACGAAGTCGAATACGGCCAGTTGCAGCTCGAGCAGAGCACCTGGGCGATGCCGGCGCGCGTGGAAAAAATTGCGCGCGAGCAACTCAAGATGCAGCTGCCGCGGCCGGGGCGCGTGCAGGTGATCGACGGGACCTCGCGGTGACGACGGCGAGCGCAGTCCGCCTGGCCGCCGCACCGAAGCTCCCGCAGCTACGGGCGCCGCTGGTTTTCGGCGCGCTGCTAGTGCTCTTCGCGCTGCTGGCCGGGCGTTCTCTCTACCTGCAGCGCATCGACAACCGGTTCCTGCAGGAGCAGGGGTCGTCGCGGTACAGCCGGGACCTGATCGTACCCGCGCACCGCGGCCGCATTCTCGACCGGTTGGGCGAACCGGTGGCGATCAGCACGCCGGTGAAGGCGATCTGGGCGTGGCCCGACAAGCTCGAGGCGACGCCCGAGCAGCTGCGGGCGCTCTCTGCAACGCTGGAGCTCGCGCCGGACGCGCTGGCGGCGAAGCTCGGCAGTGGCGAGGAGTTCATCTACCTGAAGAAGTCGGTCCCGCCGGAAGTCGCCGCTCGCGTGGCC
>JBGPYP010000152.1:0-6298 GCA_041493285.1 Casimicrobiaceae bacterium | reverse complement strand
CGAAAAACCCCGGCCCGTTAGGGTTGCGGCAAAGGCGGCGCCTGCGTCCTCAGTGGCCAAATCCGGCGCCTCGGCTTCGTAGGTCAAGCTACGAACTTCCGCGCGCGCCTCGCATCCATCCGCATTTGCCGCAACGCAATCCGCGCGCGGCCCGCTCAGAGGCCCCTATAATCCTCGTCGATTGCCGCGCCTGCGTCAATCGCCCATCGTCATCCTGCCCATGAGCGACCAACCGACGCTCCGCTACACTGCGGAGGACCTACGCGTGTTCGCGCGCACGTTGATCGAGCGCGCCGGCGTGCGCGCCGACATCGCGCGCGACCTCGCCGACGTCCTGCTCGACGGCGATCTCCTTGGCCACACGACGCACGGTCTCGCGTTGCTCGCGCCGTATCTGGACGAACTCGCGCGGAATCGCATGGCGAAGACCGGTGAGCCGACGGTGCTCTCTCGCCGGCCCGCCGCGCAGGCCTGGGACGGCAACCGGCTCCCGGGGCCGTGGCTCGTCTTGCGCGCGCTCGACGCGGCGGCGACGATGGCGCACGCGAGCGGCACCGGCACCGTCGTCATCCGCCGCTCGCACCACATCGCCTGTCTCGCGGCGTACTTGAAGCGCGCCACCGACGCGGGCCTGATCGCGATCGTCCAGAGTTCGGACCCGACGGTCGCCGCAGTCGCGCCGCACGGCGGCCTGACGCCGTTCATCACACCCAATCCGATCGCCGCCGGACTGCCGACGTCCGGCGATCCGGTCCTCGTCGACGTCTCGACCTCGATCACCAGCATGGGCTATGCGCTGCAGCAGATGCGCGCCGGCAAGCAACTGTCTGGTGCGTGGCTGATCGACGCCGAAGGCAACCCGACGCACGATCCCGGTGTACTCGTCAACGGGCCGAAAGGTGCGCTGCTGCCGCTCGGCGGCGTCGACGCCGGGCACAAGGGTTTTGCGTTGGCGCTTCTGGTCGAGGCGCTGACTGCGGGACTCGCCGGCCACGGCCGCGCCGACCCGCCGGCAGGCTGGGGCGGCACGGTGTTCGTGCAGGTGCTCGATCCCGAAGCGTTCGGCGGGCTCGCGGCGTTCGCACGCCAGATGGACTTCGTCGTCGCCGCCGCGCGCAACGCCAAGCCGCGGCCGGGCGTCGATCGCGTTCGCCTGCCCGGCGAACGCGGGCTTGCGCGCTATCGCGATCAGCTCGCGCACGGCGTCGCACTCTATCCGACGATCCTGCCCGCGCTCGCGGCGTGGGTGGAGAAGTACGGCGTTGCAGCGCCGGCACCGGTTTCGTAGGTGCGAATTTATTCGCACAGCGCCAGCACGCTCAGCGTTGCGGCCGAATAAATTCGGCCCTACAGGCGCCCGTAGGTTACTCGCTGAATCCCGGCGAGATCGCGCGCCGATGCGATCGCAATGAGACCCGCGTCGTGCAGGAGCGCCTGGACTGCCCCCGCTTGATCGTGTCCGTGCTCAAGGGCTAGAGTCGCGCCCGGCGCGAGATACCCGGGTGCCGCGGCAACGATCATACGCATCGCGCCGAGTCCGTCGCCCCCCGGAGAGAGCGCACTCGCCGGCTCGTAGCGCAGGTCGCCCAGCTTGAGATGCGGATCGTCCTCCGCGACGTACGGCGGGTTGGCGACGATCAAGGCGAAGCGCTCCCGCGGTATGCGCGCGAACCAGTCGGATTCGATGAAAGTAGCGTTGGCGACGCCCAATCGCTCTGCATTGCGGCGCGCGAGCGCAACCGCCGCGGCGGAGACATCCGCTCCGAGCACCGCCGCGCGCGGCCGCTCGTGGGCGATCGCCAGCGCCACCGCCCCCGACCCGCAACCGAGATCGAGCACGCCCGCCGGCGCGTCCGTGCCGAGCCAGCCCAGCGAGAGCTCGACCAAGAGCTCGGTCTCGGGTCGGGGAATGAGCACGTCGGGAGTGATCTCGAAATCGAGACCGAAGAACTCGCGCCGTCCGGTGAGATATGCGACCGGCTCCCCGTCACGGCGTCGCCGCGCCAGAGCGTCGTACGCGAGCGCCTGCTCGCGCGTCAGTGCGGCGTTGCCGTGCGCTGCGAGCCACGCACGATCGCAGCCTAAGACCTGCGCGAGCAGAAGTTTGGCTTCCAGCGGTACCAGGCCGCTCATGGCGAGCGCTGCGGAGACCGTCGGCGGCAGATGCATCGACCCTTCGGAGCAAGAAACATGGACAAACGAGGCTACCTTGCAGTGTACAACGGCGATGCGCCGTTCCTCGACCGCAACGGCTGGGACGCCAGCGTGAACACCAGGATGATCAAGCTCTACGGCGCACCGATCAACGCCGACGACGCCAAAACGATCGTCGACTATCTCAACGCGAATTACGGCAAGTCCTGATCGGCGCGGTCTCGATTCCGTACCACGAGAAAGCCTGAAGGGCGTCGCCTTCGATCCGGCGATGGATGAATCGGCGGGCCCGGAGTCGACGCCGACCACGACCGCCGACGCGCCCGCGCAAACCGTCGCGACCAAGGCGAAATCGGCTCGGAGGGCCCGCGTCGGGCCGGCCATTCCCTGGCCTAAGCCGTGTGGTCGTCCGCTGTGGCCGCAAAGAGCCGCAAGTCGCGCTCGTAGTAGCGGCCCCAGCCGGCGTCGCGCAGGCCCGCCTTCTGCAGCACGCGGTGCGACGCGAGGTTGCCGGGATGCGTGAGGCCGATGATCCGAAAGAGCCCGAGATCCACAAAACCGTAGCGCACCACTGCTCGCGCACCCTCGGTCGCGTAGCCCCGCCCCCACGCGCCCGGCAATAGCCGATAACCTAACTCGATGTCGAGGGTTTGGTCAGAGCCCGTTTTCCCCACGCGCCCCGCGGTTCGGCCCGGCTTCCCGGAAAACGGGGTCTGACCCTTCACGTATTTCAGGCAGAACCAGCCGATGAACGTTCCCGTGGCGCGCTCTTCGGCCGGCCAGACGCCGAGGCCGGGAAAGTTCCGGTAATACTTCGCGGCGCGCGCCACCGCTCCGGCGACCGACGCGCGCGTCGCGACCGATCCGTCGCCGATGTAGCGCATCACGCGCGGCTCGGAATCCAGGCGATACAGAGGGTCGACGTCGGCGGCGCGGAACTCGCGCAGCGTCAGGTGCCCCGTGTCGAGCAAGGTTGTCATAGTGGCGTGACAGCACGTTTTCCACACACGTCCCGCAATTCCAACCGCTCTCAGCAAAACGTGGTCTGACCCCTCACTCAACCCGTCTCACCGAGCGCGGCGAGCTGTTCCGCCTGAAACTCCTGCGCGAGCGCCGTCGTCAGCTCGAACAGATCGCCGTCCATGATCTGATCGATCTTGTAGATTGTGAGATTGATGCGGTGATCCGTGACCCGGCCCTGTGGAAAATTGTAGGTACGGATGCGCTCGGAGCGATCGCCGCTGCCGATCAGGCTCTTGCGCGTCGCGGCTTCCTTGCGCTGCCGCTCCTGGCGCTCCTTGTCGAGCAGGCGCGAGGCCAGCACCGCCATCGCCTGCGCGCGATTGCGGTGTTGCGAGCGGTCGTCCTGGCACTCGACCACGAGCCCGGTCGGCAGGTGTGTGATGCGCACCGCGGAGTCGGTCTTGTTCACGTGCTGGCCGCCGGCGCCCGAGGCGCGGAAGGTGTCGATGCGGAGGTCCGCGGGATTGATCGCGATGTCGGCGATCGGATCGGCCTCCGGCAGGACCGCGACCGTGCACGCCGAGGTATGGATGCGCCCCTGCGCCTCGGTCTCCGGCACGCGTTGCACGCGATGTCCGCCGGATTCGAACTTGAGCCTCGAGTACACGCCCTGTCCGACGACGCGCGCGATTGCCTCCTTGAAGCCGCCCATGTCGCCGGGACTCTCGGAAACCATCTCGACCTGCCAGCGGTTGCGCTCCGCGAAGCGCGCGTACATGCGAAAGAGGTCCCCGGCGAAGAGCGCCGATTCGTCGCCGCCCGTACCGGCGCGGATCTCGAGGAACACGTTACGCTCATCGTTCGGGTCGCTGGGCAGCAACACGCGCTGCAGCTCGTCCTCGAGGCGCTCCATCGTCGCCTTCGCCGACTTCACCTCGTCCTCGGCGAGCGCCTTCATCTCCGGATCGGCGAGAAGCGCGAGCGCGCCTCCGAGCTGGCGCTCGGCGTGTTGCCACGCGCGGTGCAGCGCGACGACCGGCGCGATCTCGGCGTGCTCGCGCGAGAGCGCCCGATAGCGGTCGAGATCGCGGGTGACGTCCGGCGCGGCGAGCAGGCCGGTGAGCTCCTCCAGCCGTGTGGCGAGCTGCGTGAGCTTGGTGGCGAGCGATGGTTTCACAGCGACGCGTACATGGGGTCAGACCACGTTTCCCCATCGGGCTCGGCAGTTCCACCCGCCATCCCGGAAAACGTGGTCTGACCCCGAACGCTACGGCTCGTCGGGAAGGTGATACACGCGCTGGAACAGCGCGAGCAGCTCGGCGCGCTCGGCCTCGCCGGCCTGGTTGAGCGCCTGCGTCGGGCCGTGCAGGAACTTGTTGGTGAGCCCGCGCGCGAGCTGATCGAGCACCTGCTCGGCGGGCGTACCGTTGGCAAGCAGCCGGCGGGCGCGCTCGAGTTCGGCCGCGCGCAGCGCGTCGTGATGGCCGTGCAGCGCGGTGATCGTCGGGACGACCGCTCGGCCCTCGAGCCAGCGCAGGAAGCTCCCCGCCTGCGCGGCGATCATCGCCTCGGCCTCGCGCACCGCCTCGACGCGGATCTGCAGGTTGTCCTTGACGATGTTGGCGAGGTCGTCGACGCTGTAGAGGAACACGTCGCCGAGTTCGGCCGCCTCGGGCTCGACATCGCGCGGCACGGCGAGATCGACGATGAACATCGGCGCATGACGGCGCGCCTTGATCGCGCGCTCGAGCATGCCCTTGCCGAGGATCGGCAGCGAGCTGGCGGTCGAGGTGATAATGATGTCGAACTGTGCGAGGCGCTCGGGCAGCTCGTTCAGCGTGATCGCGTTGGCCTGCACGCGTGACGCGAGCTGCGCGCCGCGCTCGAGGGTGCGGTTAGCCACCGTGATCGACTTCGGCTGCCGCGCCGCGAGATGCGTCGCGCACAGGTCGATCATTTCTCCGGCGCCGATCAGCAGCACGCGCTGCTCCGCGATCGACGGGAAGATGCGCTCGGCGAGCTTGACGGCGGCCGCGGCCATCGAAATCGACGCGCTGCCGATGTCGGTCTGCGTGCGTACGTCCTTGGCGACCGCGAAGGTGCGCTGGAACAGGCGATTGAGCACCAGGCCCAGCGACCCCGCGGCTTCCGCGGTCTTCACCGCATGCTTCATCTGGCCGAGGATCTGCGGCTCGCCCAGCACCATCGAGTCGAGCCCGCTGGCGACGCGGAACGCGTGCGGAACCGCCTTCTCCTGCGGCAGCGTATAGATGTGCGGAGTCAGCGACGACTCCGGGACGCGATGGAAAGCCTCGAGCCAGCGCATCACCGGCCGCGCGTCGCCACCGTTGAAGTAGACTTCGGTGCGGTTGCAGGTCGACAGAATCGCCGCCTCCTTCACCTGCGGCTGTCCGAGCAGATCGCGCAGCGCCGTGCCGAGCGTGTCCAGATGGAACGCGACCTGCTCCCGCACCGAAACCGGCGCGGTCGTGTGGTTGAGGCCGAGGGCGTAGAGCGGCATGGGAGGCGGTCGCAAGTGCCTGATATTCTAAACTAACACGGCGGAGCCTGCCTCGCGGATGCGACTCGCGCCTTGATTAGCGTCAAACCTTGATGAACTCCTGCTTCGCGCCGAGCCAGCGCTCGAGGTGCGCGCGTGCCGCGCCGGGCTCGCGGCGGAGGAGCTCGTCGGCCGCGACCCGCGCGGACTCGATCAGCCTCACGTCGCGCTCGGGATCGGCGAAGCGCAACAGCGGCACGCCCGACTGCCGCGCACCGAGGAATTCGCCCGGGCCGCGAATCATGAGATCCTGGCGCGCGATCTCGAAGCCATCGGTGTTCTCGTAGATGACCTTGAGGCGCGCCTTCGCGGCCTCGGACATCGGTTCCTCGAACAGCAGCACGCAGGCGCTCTCCGCCGCGCCGCGACCGACGCGGCCGCGAAGTTGGTGCAATTGCGCGAGCCCGAAGCGCTCGGCGTGCTCGATGACCATCATCGATGCGTTGGGCACGTCGACGCCGACTTCGATCACAGTCGTCGCGACCATCACGTCGATCTCTCCCCGCACGAAGCCACCCATCACCGCGGCCTTTTCGTCGGGCTTCATTCGGCCGTGCAGCAGCCCGACCTTGGATTCGGAAAGCGTCGCCGTCAACTCGGCGTGCAGCGCGACCGCCGTCT
>JBGPYP010000312.1:0-3162 GCA_041493285.1 Casimicrobiaceae bacterium | reverse complement strand
GGCGGCACGTGGAACTGGCTCGCGACGCTGCTCGTCTCGCCGTTGGCCATCGCCTTGGCGCTGGCGGCGGTCATGGCCTGCTTCGGACGTACGCGGGTTCGCAGGCGGCCGCGCCGGAATGGCGCCTAGCGGTGCGAGCCCGCAGCGAGGGGCCTCCGCGACCGCCGCTTGCACGCGCTGCGTCGCGTTGTCGGCCCTTGCGCCCGGCTCGGGTCGCCTCCACTCGCATACGCTCGCGGAACCTCGCTCCGCCTCGCCGGTCGCCCCATGCGCAGGATGGGGACCACGCGAGGCGAGTCGACGCAGCGGCCGACACTCCGCTGAACACTCGTCGCCGAGCGACCAAGGAGGCCGCCGGCGCGAGCCCGCCCGGCGCGACGCAAGGCAGGCTAGAATCGCGCCATGGGCGACAGGCTTCTGAAGGTGGCGGTGGTCATCCTTTGCAGCATCAACGCTGCCATGTGGGAGCTCTACACCGAGTCGACGATCATGGCGTTGCTATGGGCCGCGATCGTGATCGCGTTCGTCGTCTGGATCGCCGACGACATCCGCCGGGGCTGAGGCGAGCAAGATCGTCGGAAATCGCTTACTCTATCGCCTCGTTTCCAACCTGCCCGAGAGAAGGATCGCCAATTGGCCAAACCTAATTACGCCTTTGCCAAGCGCCAGAGAGATCTCGCCAAGAAGCAGAAAAAAGAGGAGAAGCGGCTGCGCAAGCTGAGCGCCGAGGCTCCGCCGACTCCCGAGACCGTCCCGCCGGCCCCGCCGACCGAGAAACCGGTCGAATAGCGCCGCCTCGCCGAGAGGTACGGCAGCGCGTACGCGGCCCGGTTGCGCAGGGCAGCGGACGCGGCGCCCGGCGCTAACGCAGTCATGTCGCGAATCGCCGTCATCCAACGCCCTCCCGTGCTGCTCGATCGCGAGCGCACCTTGCAAGCCGCCGTCGCGGCGGTGGCGGAAGCCGCGCAAGCCGGCGCAAAGCTGATCGTCTTCCCGGAGGCGTTCGTCCCCGGCTATCCGGTGTGGATCTGGCGCCTCAAGCCCGGCGCCGACATGGGCCTCGCAACGAAGCTGCATGCGCTGCTCCTCGACAACGCGGTGAGCGTGAAGCGCGGCGATCTCGCTCCGCTGTGCGCCGCGGCCAGGGAACACGCGGTGACGGTGGTGTGCGGCATGCACGAGCGCGACGAGGACTTCAGCCGCGGCACCCTGTACAACACCGTGGTCGTGATCGGTCCCGACGGCGCGATCCTGAACCGCCACCGCAAGTTGATGCCGACCAACCCCGAACGCATGGTGTGGGGGCTGGGCGATGCCTCGGGACTCCAGGTCGTCGCTACACCCTGCGGACGCGTCGGAACGCTGCTCTGCTGGGAGAGCTACATGCCGCTCGCGCGCTACGCGCTCTACGCGCAGGGCGTCGAGATCTACGTGGCGCCGACCTACGACGCCGGCGAGGGCTGGATCGGCACCATGCAGCACGTCGCGCGCGAAGGCGGCTGTTGGGTCGTCGCCGCCGGCTTGGCAATGAAGGCAGCCGATCTGCCGGAAAGCTTTCCCGAGCGCTCGCGCTTGTATCCCGATCCCGAGGAATGGATCAATCCGGGCGATTCGGTCGTCGTCGCGCCCTGGGGCAAGATCGAGGCCGGGCCCCTGTCCAGGCAAACCGGAATCCTCTACGCGGAGATCGACGTCGCGCGCTGCGGGGCGGCGCGGCGCAGCCTCGATGTCGCCGGCCACTACGCGCGGCCCGACGTGTTCGAGCTGCGCGTGAACCGGCGGCCGCGGCAACCGGTCGCGTTCGACTGACAAGCGGGGCGCCGGTCCCTGCGCAGCGATCGGTCACATCGATGGAAACGCATATCGCCGACATCACCCGCGTCATCCAGCTCGCGGTCGCCCCGGTGTTCCTGCTCACCGCGATCGGCACGCTGATCACCGCGCTCAACAACCGGCTGGGTCGCGCGGTCGATCGCCGCCGCGTGGTCCAGGAACGGTTGCAGCACGCGAGCCAGGAAGGTGTCACGGAAGCGCGCGCCGAACTCGCCCGCCTGGAGCAACGCTCGCGCCTCATCTACTTTGCGATCCTGGCTGCGGTCACCGCGGCGCTGCTCGTATGCCTGGTCGTCGCCGGCGCCTTCATCGGCGCGTTGCTCAGCGTCGAGCTGTCGAAGTTGGTCGCGGTGCTGTTCATCCTGTCGATGTGCGCGCTGATCGTGAGCCTGGCGCTGTTCCTGCGCGAAATCTTCCTCGCCGTCAGCTTCGGGGGCCTCAGGCTGCGCGGATGATCGCCGACGCGCTCGATCTCGACGCCTATCTGCGGCGCATCGGGCACCAGGGCGCTCGCGAGCCCACGCTCGCGACGCTCGAGGCGCTGCACCTCGCGCATGCGACGCACATCCCGTTCGAGAACCTGGACATCCTGCTCGGCCGGCCGATCCGGATCGATCTGGAGAGCCTGCAGGCCAAGCTCGTCGCCGGCGGACGCGGCGGTTACTGCTTCGAGCAGAACACGCTGTTCGCAGCGGTGTTGCGCGCGCTCGGTTTCGAAGTGACGTTGCTCGCCGCGCGCGTGCGGTTCGGGGCGACGCGCATCCTGCCGCGCACGCACATGGTGCTGAAGGTGCGAAGCGAGGGCGCCGACTGGCTCGCCGACGTCGGCTTCGGCGCCGCAGGGTTGCTCCTCCCGGTGCGCTTCGGAGAAGGGGAGGAAGTGCGCCAATTCGCTTGGGCGTATCGCCTGGTCGAGGAAACGGGGCAATGGGTGCTGCGGTCGCTGCGCGATGGCGCCTGGACCGAGCTTTACGCCTTCACGCTCGAGCCGCAGCTCGCCGTCGACTTCGAGGTGGCCAACCACTACGTGTCGACGCATCCGCAGTCGCGCTTCGTGCAGACGCTGACCGCCCAGCGCGTGGCACCGGAAGAGCGGCGCACGCTCGTCAACCGCGACCTCAGCATCGACCGGGCCGGCGGCACCGAGTGGCGCACGCTGTCCGACGACGACGAGTTGCTGGCATTGCTGGCAGACAGCTTCGACCTCCGCTTTCCGGCAGGGACGCGGTTTCGGCTTCCGGCGGGGCGCTAAGGAACCTCTGAATAAGTCCCACGCGGATTGCGTTGCTGGCAAAATGCGGATGAATGCGAGACGCGCAACGAAGGTCG
>JBGPYP010000318.1:0-3087 GCA_041493285.1 Casimicrobiaceae bacterium | reverse complement strand
GCCAGGACGAAAATGCCCGAAAATATCTTCTTCTGGGTCGACATCACAATGGTGTGCCAGTGCCTCCGGAAGCAACCGGAAATTATCGCGCAATCCGCCCCATCGTGGGGGAAGTTACAGGCTGTAACAGGGTTCTAGTCGCCGTGGGGCTCCCGCGTGTTTGCTACAATTCTACGATAGGCGGGTGTCTAGCTCACCAGCGGCGCGAGCAGTGTGAGCGCCGCGCAGGACGCCGTGGCCTCGATTGCCAACTAAGGCACGGCGGTCCCGAGTGACGAGTAGAGCGAGGAACGAGGGATGACGGGATCGCCGTGAGGCGAGACCGGCACAATGGCAGAGCAGAGGTTCCCAGAAGAGAAACGGCAGCACAAGGCGGGTGTAGCTCAATGGCAGAGCAGAAGCTTCCCAAGCTTACGACGAGGGTTCGATTCCCTTCACCCGCTCCACCGCCCGGTGGGTAATCCCATGGAGGACCTCTCCTCCCGCCTGCCCCGGCTCGTCGACATCGCGCGGCTGATCGCGCTCGAGCCCGACGCGCACCGCGCGGTCGAGCGGATCCTGGTGACGGCCAGGGAGGCGACGCGCGCGGACGGCGGTTCGGTCTACCTGGTCGAGGACAACGGCCGGAGCCTCTCCTTCGCCCTGATGTTGAACGACACGCTGGGTATCCGTCGCGGCGGCGCCTCCGGAGAGCCGGTCGATGTCGAGCCGCCTCCGCTCTACGACGCCGACGGCCTGCCGAATCGGCGCGCGGTCGTCGCCCATTGCGTGCACTCGCGCCGCTCGGTCCGTCTGGACGATGCCTACGCCGCCGAAGGCTTCGACTTCGCCGGAGCGCGCGCGTTCGACGCCGCGCACGGCTACCGGTCGCGCTCGTTCCTTACGGTGCCGATGGTCGATCACACCGGCCAGGTGATCGGCGTATTGCAGCTCATCAACGCTCGCGAGCCCGACGGCGCCGCGGGCACGTTCAGCGCCGACGACGAGGCCTTCGCGGAGGCGTTGACCGCGCTGGCGGCGATCGCGCTCGAAAAGCAGCGGCTGATCGACCGCTTGCAGGTGCTGTTCGAAGCGCTGGTGCGGCTGATCAACGAGGCGATCGACGAGAAGAGCACCTACACCGGCAGCCACTGCCGCCGCGTCCCCGAATTGGCGATGCTGCTCGCCGAGGCCGCGCATCGAACCGAACAGGGGCCGCTCGCGACCTTCCGCATGGACGAGGCGGAGCGTCGGGAGCTGTGGCTCGCCGCGCTGCTGCACGACTGCGGCAAGATCACCACACCCGTGCACGTGGTCGACAAGGCGACCAAGCTCTCCGGCATCTTCGACCGCATCGCGCTGATCGATGCCCGCTTCGATCTCGCCGAGCGCGATCTCAAGATCGCTTGCCTGGAGGCGATCGCCGCGGGAGAGCCGGAACGATCGGCCGAGGCGCACTATCACGCCGAGTGTGCTGCGCTTGCCTCCGACCTCGCGTTCCTCCGGGAGGCCAACCGCGGCAGCGAGTGCATGCGCGACGAGGACGTCGCGCGCGTGCGCGCGATCGCGCAGCGCCGGTGCCGCGGAGCTAACGGGCAACCGCGCGCGCTCCTCACCGACGATGAAGTCGTCAACCTCACGATTCGCTACGGCACGCTCAACGCCGCCGAGCGCGAGACCATCAACCGGCACGTGAGCACGACCATCCGGATGCTCGAGTCGCTCCCTTGGCCGCGGCAGCTCAAGCGCGTGCCGGAATACGCCGGTGCGCATCACGAACGCGTCGACGGCGGAGGCTACCCGCGCGGCCTCAAGCGCGATCAGATGTCGCTGCCGGCGCGCATGATCGCGATCGCGGACGTGTTCGAGGCGCTGACCGCCGGAGATCGCCCCTACAAGCGCGCGAAACCTGTGTCGGAGGCGCTGGCGATCCTCGGCCAGATGAAACTGTCGGGGCACGTCGATCCCGATCTGTTCGACGTGTTCGTGCGGGAGCGGGTCTGGGTGGAGTACGCGAAGAAATTTCTGGACCCGGCCCAGATCGACGAGGTCGACCCGGCGCGTATTCCCGGCTATCCGAAGGTATAACCGCGCGAGCCCGCGGCGAGGGCCTCCACGACCGGCGCGTGAAACTGTCGCGTAGCGTCGTCGGCCCCTGCGTTCGGCTCGGGTCGCCTCCACTCGCTTGCGCTCGTGGAGCCTCGCTCCGCCTCGCCGGTCGCCCCGCGCGCAGCGCGGGGATCGCGCGAGGACGACGCCGGAGCGTGGAGGAGGTGCCCCGCGCCTGAAAGGCGTGGGGATCCGACCGCGGAGGCGGATGGGCTGCGGCCAACGCAACACGTATCTCTTGCTGCGCGTGATGGCCGCAGCAGCCGAGGTGCGGCCGACACGCGACATTACACCACCGTCGACCGTTCAAGGAGGCCGCCGCGTCACGGCCGCAGGTACGCCCAACCTTCCTGCTGTCGTTGCATGATCTCGACCACGCCCGCGCCGACGTAGCCGATGCCGTTCAACATGTCGGCACGCACGAGCTTCTGGACCTTCATCGTGCTCTCGCAGGCCATGATCTTGACCCCGGCATCCTTCGCTTCGTCGATGCGGTTGGCCACGGGCGAGTCGAGCTTGAGCATGCCGATGCCGGGCCCGTAGGTCACGATCTCGATCTCGACGTTGCCGGCGCCGAGGTCGGTCTGGATATTGCTGGCGTTGTTGAGCGCCAGATTCCACTTCGCCGCATCGCCGTCGCTGACCTGGATGACGACCCGGTTGCGCTGCGGTACCGGCTGCGCAGTCGCGCCGGCGGCGATTCCCGAGACGACGACGAACGGCGCGAGGGCGGCAAGCCAACGGGAGAAGTTCATGGTGTTCACGGGGCCTCCGATGCCTCGTTGAGCGGCGCATACCGAGCGCGCGACCGGAGTGCGCATCATGCGCCCGTTGCATTCGCGGCAGCGAAGGCGCCGTCCGGAAAAGCTTCGGGTTTGGCCGTCCGCGATAGCGTAGAATCCGGGCTCGCTCCGGCGTCGAAGCGCCGGCCGCGTTCAAAGCGCAACCCCCGTGAAGCATCACGCGCACGTCCCGCTCTCCGCCGTCCTGCTCATCGTC
>JBGPYP010000400.1:0-2238 GCA_041493285.1 Casimicrobiaceae bacterium | reverse complement strand
CAGATCCTTCGCCGTGAACAAGCTCTCGAGCTGCTCGCGCGAGTTGACGAGGCCCTTGGCGCGCACGATACCGCGCTCGTCGAGCAGCACCGCGTACGGCAGCTTGCTCACCTGATAGGTGACGCCGAGCGGTGTGGAAAGCACATAGGGAAACGCTTCGAGCCTCGCGCGGCGGATGAACGCGCGCTGCTCCGCCTCGTCGCCGTCGCTGGCGAGCAGGATGGACAGCCAGCGCTTTTCGGTCGCCGCCGCGGATTTGAGGATAGGCAGCAGTTTCTTGCAGACCGGGCACGTCGGCGAGAGGAAGAAGAGCAGCGTGGAGGAAAGCGACGGCGCGCCGATGTTGATCGGACGGCCCGCGAGATCGGTCAACGTGAATACCGGCGACGCGGCGCCGACTTTGGGACCGTTGTCCATCATCAGCGCACCCATCGGCGCGACCCGCTCATAGAGGATGCCGATCTGGCGCGCGAGCGCGAACACAGCGACAGTAAGGGCCAACACGACGACCCAGAGCACGAGATTGGAGACGACGAGAGCTTCGTTCATGAACGGTTCCTGAGGTCGGCCAGGCGGGGATGGTTCGACAGCAGCTGGCTCGCGCTGGCGTAGAGCCCGTACAGCGCGAGCGAAGCGAGCGCGAGGGTGCCGTAGTCGAACCACGTCAGCTCGCGCGCCGAACCTTCAAGCGTGCCGCAGACCGTCGCGAGCATCACGACGGCGTTCCGCGCGACAAGGCCCCACGACAGCCGCTGCCGACTCTCGACGCCGCCGCATCCGCAGTCGATGTCGACGCGGCCGCGCAGCAGGTTGATCGCGACGGCGCCGGTCACGGCGAGCAGCAAGGCGAGCGCGAGCATGGATCCGGCCGCGCGGAAGGGGCCCGCCAGCAGCGCGATGCCGGCAATCGTTTCCAGCGCGGGCAGCGCCAGCGCCGCGGGCGTCACCAGCGCGCCGGGAAGCAGGCGGTAGTTCGCCAGCGCGGCGCGGAAGCCATCCCAATCGCGCGCTTTCTGGACCGCGCCGACGAGCAGCACCAGGCTGACCGCGGCCGCCAGCGCGCGCGCAAAGACGGGGTCGAGGGTGGCCGATATCGGTCCCATCACTGCACCTCGACCAAGGTGACTACCTCGCCGACGTTTTCCATCCTGCGCTTCAACACGAGCTTGCCGGCGGCGTCGTAGACCACGAGCGCCATCTTGACTCCATCGATCGCATACAGCCGCGGCTGATCGTTACGGCTCACCGCAATCGCGATGGCGTTGTTGCCCGGCACACGCGAGACGCGCCGCTTGGCGGCGAGATCGAACGCCCAGATCTCCTTCGCCGGGTCTTTGTGGCTGCCTTCCCTGCCTTTCGGGTGCATCGCGACGAAGATCCGCCCGGACCCTTCATGCAGCGCAAGCACCTGATAACCGCCGGGCCGCCATCCCTGGCGGGCATCGCTCGGCCCGAGCAGCGACCACGGCTCCTCGAACGTGGCCTCCTCGCCGCCCAGATTGGCTGTGAAGATCCTTCCCTTGAACGAGACGAAAAAGTAGCGGTCGCCGATGTTTTCCGCATGGACGAACAGCGGGTCCTCGTCCGGGTTGAAGAACCGTGCGCTGCGTTTCATCGTCTTCGCCTTGCCTTCGTCATCAAGCGTGACCGTCAACACGGCTCCGTCGCCGCACAGCGTCGAGAAGTGGGACGAAACGGACTGCGAAGGCAGGATGATCCAGCAGCCGGGCGTGGGCACCTCGGCGACGAACTTGCGTGTCTTGAGATCAACCACCGTCACCGACGACGCAGGGGTCGCGTTCTGGACAAACAGCAACCGGCCGTCTGCTGACGTGCGCACCAAACCGCGGTAGGGCGACGCCGGTGCATGCTTGGGCGGGATCACGATCTCGCCCTTGTACGCGAGCGTCGCGAGGTCATAGATATCAACGACGTCGGCGCGTTCTCCACGCGAGAGGCGCGAGTAATAGGTTGTCGCGACGTAAAGCTCGGCGCGATCCGGAGCCAACGCCATCTCACCGGAGAAACCCGTTCCGATCGTCCCTCGCACTTTCAGCGTATCGCCGTCGATCACGTAAAGCCGCCCATCGACGACGTGCTGGAACGCGAAATCGGAAACATAGAGGCGATACGGGGTCGCGGGGGCAAGCTTGGCCGTCGTCACCTGCTCGTCCGGCTCGTCGGCGGCAAGCGCAGGGAAGAACGCGAGCATGCCGGCAACGCACCATCCAGCGAGAT
>JBGPYP010000056.1:0-11177 GCA_041493285.1 Casimicrobiaceae bacterium | reverse complement strand
GCGGCTTTTCTTCTCCAGCCCGGCGACGATGCGCTCGACCGCCGCGGTAAAGTCATCGAGCGCGACCGCGTCGGCGCCGCGGCGCGTGGCGACGAGCGTCGCCTCGTTGACGAGGTTGGCGAGATCGGCGCCGGTGAAGCCCGGCGTCAGGGCCGCGACTTTCTCCAGGTCGGCGTCGGCGGCGAGCTGCACCTTGCGCACGTGCACCTTGAGGATCTGCACGCGACCGAGCTTGTCCGGGCGGTCGACCAGCACCTGTCGATCGAAGCGCCCGGCGCGCAAGAGCGCCGGATCGAGAATCTCCGGGCGATTGGTCGCGGCGAGGAGGATCAGCCCCTGGCTGGTATCGAAGCCGTCCATCTCGACCAGGAGCTGATTCAACGTCTGCTCCTTCTCGTCGTGCCCGCCCAGGCCGTACGCGCCGCGGGCGCGGCCCAACGCATCGAGCTCGTCGATGAAGATGATCGCCGGCGCGCGATTGCGCCCCTGCTCGAAGAGGTCGCGCACGCGCGCTGCGCCCACGCCGACGAACATCTCGACGAACTCGGAGCCGCTGATGGAGAAGAAGGGCACCCCGGCTTCGCCTGCGACCGCGCGCGCGAGCAACGTCTTGCCGGTGCCGGGCGGCCCGACCAGCAGCACGCCCTTCGGGATGTGCCCGCCGAGCCGCGTATAGCGCTTGGGATCCTTGAGAAAGCCAACGACTTCCTGCAGCTCCTCCTTCGCCTCGTCGACGCCGGCGACGTCCTCGAAGGTCACCTTGGTGTCGGTCTCGACGTAGACTTTGGCCTTGCTCTTGCCGATGGCGAGGAAGCCGCCGCCGAGGCCACCCTGGCCGGCCATGCGCTTGGCGACAAACATCCAGATCGCGAAAAAGACCAGCGCCGGCGCGACAAACGACAGGATGTCGCGGAAGAACGTGCTCTCGATGACGCCGGTGTACGTCACGTCGTACTGCGACAGGTCCTTGGCGAGATCAGGGTCGACCCGCGTGGTGACGAAGCGCGTGCGCTGGTCGGGCTTCGGCTCCTTGTACGTGCCCTGGATGACGTTATTGGAGATCGCGATCTCTTTGATGCGGCCGGCCTTCAGGTCCTGCTCGAACTGGCTGTACGCGATCGGCTCGACCTGCGTCGAGGTGACCCACAGGTCGCGCAACCACAGCACGCCGAGGATCGCGATGATGAGGTACCAGACGTTGAACCAAGTCTGCCGTTCCATAGCGGCAACACTACCACGCCGGGTGCCCGCCGGCAGCAGGCACGGCGGCCTGGCTTGGGGCAAACTTGACCTCGATCAACGGCAGCGGCCGTGCAGCGTCCAAAATGGACGGATGGCTCGGCAAACACCGCTCCCGCGGCAACGCGTGCACCACCGACGATGATGCCCGACGCGAACGCAGGCAGGCAGGAGCAGGCGAGGCTCCTCGCCGCGCTGGCGCAGCCCGCGCGGTTCGGCCCCGATTGCGAGCGGGTGACGGTGCTCGAAACGCACATCTCGTATGTGCTGTTGACGGGGCGCCACGCGTACAAGATCAAGAAGACGGTGGACTTCGGCTTCCTCGACTTCACCACGCTGGCGGCGCGGCGTTTCTTCTGCGAGGAGGAGCTGCGGTTGAACCGGCGGCTCGCGCCCGCGCTCTATCTCGACGTCGTGCCGATCGGCGGCAGCATCGACGCTCCGGTCGTCGGCGGCGACGGCCCGGCGCTCGAATACGCGGTGAGGATGCGCGAGTTCCCACAGGACGCGCTGGCGAGCCGGATCCTGGCGCGCGGCGAGCTCGAGCCCGCGGACATTGACGCGCTGGCGGCGAGGGTCGCGCTCTTCCACGGCGCGATCGAGGTCGCCGCGCCCGGCGCCGGGTTCGGCGCGCCCGAGGCGATCCTGCGCACGGCCTTGGACAACTGCGGCACCATCCGGCCGCTGCTCGACGATCCGGCGGAGCGCGCGGAGATCGACGCGCTCGCCGCGTGGATCGCGCGTGAGCACGCCGCGCGGCGCGGCGCGTTCCTGCGCCGTTGCGAAGAAGGCTTCGTCCGCGAGTGCCATGGCGACCTGCATCTGGGCAACATCGCGCGCATCGACGGCGAGCTCACGATCTTCGACTGCATTGAGTTCAACCCGGCGCTGCGCTGGATCGACGTGATGAGCGAGGTCGCGTTCACGGTGATGGACCTCGAGGACCGCGGCCGCGCCGACCTCGGCCGGCGCTTCCTCGACGCGTATCTCGCGCGCACGGGCGATTACGGCGGGCTCGCGGTGCTGCGTTTCTATCTCGTTTATCGCGCGTTGGTGCGCGCCAAGGTCGCGCGGCTGCGCACGGCCCAGCTCGTGCCGGGCGAGGCGCGCAGCGCGCTCATCACCGAGTATGGCGGTTATGTCGACCTCGCACGCGACTATGCGCGAACGCCGCGCCCGGCGATCGTCGTCGCGCACGGGCTCTCCGGCTCGGGCAAGACCACGCTCTCGCAGGCGCTCCTTGAGGCGCTCGGCGCGGTGCGCGTGCGCAGCGACGTCGAGCGCAAGCGCCTGCACGGGCTCGAGCCCCGCGAGCGCGATCGCCGCGGCATCGACCGCGGCCTGTACGCGAGCGCAAGCACGGACGCGACGTACCGGCGGCTTGCGGCATTGACGCGGGAGATCGCCGCGGCCGGCTTCGTGGCCATTGTCGACGCGGCCTTTCTCAAGCGCGCGCAGCGCGACCTCTTTCGCGATCTCGCGGGCGAGCTTGGCGTGGCGTTCACGATCGTCGACTTCGCGGCGAGCGAGGCGACGCTGCGCGAGCGCGTCGTGCGGCGCGCTGCGGCGGACTCCGACGCCTCCGACGCGGATCTCACCGTGCTCGAGCATCAGTTACGCACGCACGAGCCCCTCGCGCCCGACGAAGAGCCGTGGGTCGCCCGCTACGATGCGGAAGTGCCGCTCGAGCACGCACGGCGGCCGGATGCCTGGCGCGCGGTGCGCGAGCGGATCGACGCCGCCGCTGTGGTCGCGGCCGGTTCCGGGTTCGACCCCGGGCTCGGCGCGAAGGTCGCGTTTCTGTCCCGGCCCGAGAGCTATCCGGTGCCGACCACGCGCGTCGACGCGCTCGAAACGCACATGTCGTGGGTCTTCCTCACCGACGCCAACGCCTGGAAGCTCAAGAAACCGGTGCGCACGCGCTATCTCGACTTCAGCAGCGAGGCGCTGCGCCGGGCGGATTGCGAGGCGGAGCTGCGGCTCAACCGCCGCCTGTCGGAGGGCGTCTATGAGGCCACGGTGCCGCTGGTGCTCGACGCGCAGGGCAGGTTGCGGTTCGGCGCGGACGGACGCACGGTCGACTGGCTGGTCAAGATGCGGCGCCTTCCCGGCGGGCGCATGCTCGACCGCCTGCTCCGCGAGCACGCGCTCGGGCCCGGAGACCTCGAGCGCGCGATCGAGCGGCTGGCCCGCTTCTACCGCGATGCGGCGCGGGTCCCCACGCCGCCGGCGCGGTACCGCGCGCGCTTCGCCGAGGAGATCGCCGAGAACCGGCGCGAGCTTGCGACGCCCGCGTACGAGCTGCCTCTGGACTCCATCGAGACGACGTGCGCGCGCCAGCTCGCGCTGCTCTCCGCCCGGCCGGATCTCTTCGACGCGCGCGCCGGCCGCATCGTCGAGGTGCACGGCGACCTTCGACCCGAGCACATCTGCCTCGAGGACACGCCGCAGATCATCGACTGCCTCGAGTTCTCGCGCGAGCTGCGGCTGCTCGACCCGGTCGACGAGTTGGCGTTTCTCGCGCTCGAATGCGAGCGCCTCGGCTCGCGGGGGCTCGCGCCGACGATCTTCGCGACCTACGCCGCCGTCACCGGCGATGCGCCGCCCGGAGCGCTGGTCGACTTCTACCAGAGCTATCGCGCCTGCGTGCGGGCGAGAATCGCGATCCGGCATCTCGCCGACCCTGCGCCGCGCGAGCCCGCGCGCTGGTCGGCGCAGGCGCGCGCCTACCTTGCGCTCGCGCGCGACCACGTCGAGCGCTGTGCCGCGGCGGGCGCCGCGCTTCACTGAGCTTTGCGGAGGTGCGGGGCCGCGACTAGGCTTTGATCTCCCTCAAGGCAAACGCTGGGCGATCCCGTATTCTTGGTGCCGCTGGTGCGCCTCTGGCAGGTTGATAGGCGCGAGTCGATCATCGCGGACGCCATGGCCAACGACTGGATCTCCAAGGCGCAGAGCGGTCTGTCCGTGGTGCCCAACCTGGGAGACTATGCGGCTTCCTGCCGCGGCTTTTCGTGGGCTGAGGCCCGTCGCGAGCTCGACGGACTCCCCGGCGGGCGCGGGCTCAATATCGCGTACGAAGCAGTCGACCGGCACGCCGCCGGGCCGCGCCGCGGTCAGGTGGCGATCCGCTGGCTCGGGAAAGACGGTGCGCTCGAGGACTATTCGTTCGCGCAGCTCTCCCGGCTTTCCAACCGCTTCGCCAATGTCCTCGCCGAATTGGGCGTCGCCGCGGGCGATCGCGTCTACGCGCTCACCGGGCGGATCCCTGCGCTCTACATTGCCGCGCTCGGCACGTGGAAGTATCGCGCCGTGCTCTGCACCCTGTTTTCGGCCTTCGGTCCGGAGCCGATCCAGGCGCGGATGGCCAAGGGCGATGCCAGAGTGCTGATCACGACACGCGTTCTCTACGACAGAAAGATCGCTTCGATCCGCGCCTCGCTGCCGTCACTGCGCCACGTGCTGATCGTGGGGCAGGAGGGATCGGCCGGTGACGATACGCTTGGCTTCGACGCGCTCCTGCAACGGGCGAGCGAAGCCTTCACGACCCCACCGACTGACCCCGAGGACATGGCGCTGCTGCACTTCACCAGCGGCACCACGGGCACGCCCAAGGGCGCGGTGCACGTCCATCAGGCGGTCGTCGCCCACCACATCACCGGCAAGCTCGCGCTGGACCTGCATCCCGAAGACATCTACTGGTGCACCGCGGACCCGGGGTGGGTCACGGGCACCTCGTATGGCATCGTCGCCCCGCTAACGAATGGCATCACCAGCATCGTCGACGAGGGCGACTTCGACGCCGAACGCTGGTACGACATCCTGACCCAGCAGAAGGTGAGCGTCTGGTACACGGCGCCGACCGCCATTCGGATGATGATGAAGGGCGGAGTCGATGCGGCGCGCGGACGCAGCATGCCGGCGCTGCGGTTTCTGGCGAGTGTGGGCGAGCCGCTCAATCCCGAGGCGGTGCGCTGGGGCGTGGAGGCGTTCGGCTTGCCGTTTCACGACAACTGGTGGCAAACCGAGACCGGCGGCATCATGATCGCGAACTACCTGGCGATGGACATCCGTCCCGGCTCGATGGGGCGGCCGCTGCCGGGGATCGAAGCCGCGATCGTGCGCACCGACGACGATGGGACGGTCACCGTGCTCGATGCGCCCGACGAGCAGGGCGAGATCGCGTTGAAAGTACTCTGGCCGTCGATGTTTCGCGGCTATCTCAACGAGCCCGAGCGCTATCGCAAGTGCTTTGCCGGCGGATGGTATTTGAGCGGCGACCTCGCGCGGCGCGACCGCGACGGCTATTTCTGGTTCGTCGGACGCAAGGACGACGTGATCAAGACCTCGGGCCACCTCGTTGGGCCGTTCGAGGTCGAGAGCGTGCTGATGGAGCATCCCGCGGTTGCCGAGGCCGGCGTCATCGGCAAGCCGGACCCCGTGGCACTCGAAGTGATCAAGGCGTTCGTCTCCCTGAAAAGCGGGCAGGTGGCGGACGAGGCGCTCAAAAAGGCGCTGCTCGCGCACGCGCGCAAGCGTCTCGGTGCGGCGGTTGCACCGAAAGAGATCGAATTCGTCGCCACGCTGCCGAAGACGCGCAGCGGCAAGATCATGCGCCGTCTGTTGAAGGCGCGGGAGCTGGGCCTGCCCGAGGGCGATACCTCGACGCTGGAGAGCGGCTGATGGCCGCCGAGCGCCTGGCGTTGCCGGAACTGCGGCGGGAGCATGCGCTCCGCATGCTACGGCAGATGCTGCTCATCCGGCGCTTCGAGGAGAAGTCAGCCGAGGTCTACACGCAGGGCAAGATTCGCGGTTTCCTGCATCTGTACATCGGCGAGGAGGCCGTGGCGGTCGGCGCCATGCAGGCGTTGACCGCCGAGGACGCGGTCGTCGCGACCTATCGCGAGCACGGTCAGGCGCTCGCTCGGGGAATCCCCGCGAGCGCGGTGATGGCCGAGATGTACGGCAAGGCCAGCGGCTCGAGTCGCGGCCACGGCGGCTCGATGCATATCTTCGATGCGGGTCGCCGCTTCTACGGCGGCTATGCCATCGTCGGCGGCGGCTTGCCCATCGCAGTAGGCCTCGCCCTGGCCGACAAGATGCAGGGCCGCTCGCGGGTGACTGCCTGCTTCTTCGGCGAGGGTGCCGTCGCCGAGGGCGAGTTCCATGAATCCCTGAATCTCGCCGCGCTGTGGCAGTTGCCGGTCCTCTTCCTGTGCGAGAACAATCGCTACGCCATGGGCACCGCGCTCATGCGCTCGGAATCGCAAACCGACATCCATCTCAAGGCGCAGAGCTACAACATCGCCGCGCAGGCCGTCGACGGCATGGACGTGCTGGCGGTCGAGGCCGCGGTGCGCGACGCAGCGGCGGCGGTGCGTGACGACTCTCGCCCGCACTTCCTGGAGCTGCGCACCTACCGCTTTCGCGCGCACTCGATGGCCGACCCGGACCTCTATCGCAGCCGCGCCGAGGTCGAAGAGTGGAAGCACCGCTGCCCCGTCGACGCCTTCACGGCGCTGCTGCGCGCCGAGGGGCTGCTCACCGACAAGGGCTGGCGCGACATGGAGACGAGCGTGGCGGCAGAGATCGATGCGGCCGTCGCCTTCGCCGACGCGGGGCCGTGGGAGCCGGTCGAGGACCTGCTGCGAGACGTGCATACGCCGGCGGCGTCCGAGTCGGCACGCGGACGGCCATGACCAGGATGACTTATCGCGAAGCGGTGCGTGGTGCGATGCGCGAGGCGATGCACGCCGACTCGCGTGTCTTCCTCATGGGCGAAGATGTGGGCCGTTACGGCGGCGCCTTTGCGGTGAGCCTCGGGC
The DNA here is from genome assembly GCA_041493285.1 of Casimicrobiaceae bacterium. Taxonomy (GTDB): domain Bacteria; phylum Pseudomonadota; class Gammaproteobacteria; order Burkholderiales; family Casimicrobiaceae; genus PALSA-1003. The sequence goes on along the minus strand of JBGPYP010000056.1, from coordinate 4,116 downwards.
TGCTCGCGGAATTCGGGCCAGAGCGCATCCGCGATACGCCGCTTTCCGAGTCGACGTTCGTGGGCGCGGGTATCGGCGCTGCGCTCGGCGGGATGCGCCCTATCGTCGAGGTGATGACGATCAATTTCAGCCTCCTCGCGCTCGACCAGATCGTCAACAATGCCGCGACGCTGCGCCACATGTCGGGCGGCCAGTTCAGCGTCCCGATGGTCGTGCGCATGGCCACGGGAGGCGGGCGCGGGATGGCGGCGCAGCACTCGCACAGCTTCGAATGCTGGTACGCCCATGTCCCCGGCATCAAGGCGGTCGCCCCGGCTACGGTGGCCGATGCCAGGGGGCTGCTGCTGGCCGCTCTGGACGACCCGGACCCGGTGTTCATCTTCGAGCATGCATTGCTCTATTCGCTCGAGGGGGACAACGAGGATGGAGTGCCGATGCGCATCGGCGAGTCAGCGGTCCGCCGCCCTGGCCGCGATGTCAGCCTGATCGCCTACGGCGGTACGGTCGGAAAAGCTCTTCAGGCTGCGGAGCAGCTCGCTACCGAGAATATCGACGCCGAAGTGGTCGACCTGCGCACGCTGCGGCCCCTGGACACGCGGACGATCCTCGGATCCGTCGCGCGTACGCATCGTGCCGTAATCGTCGACGAGGGATGGCGCACCTGCGGCCTCGCCGCCGAGGTGAGCGCGCTGATCATGGAAGGCGCATTCGATGCGCTCGACGCGCCGGTCGCGCGCGTCTGCAGCGCCGAAGTGCCAATGCCGTACGCCAAGCATCTCGAGGACGCGGCGCTGCCGCAGCCGGCGGGCGTCGTCGCCGCAGTCCGCGCCCTGTTCTGAGGCAAGCCATGGTTCAGTTCGTCGTGCCCAAGCTCGGCGCCGATATGACCCGGGGCAAGTTGGTCGAGTGGTGCAAGAAACCCGGCGAGCGGGTTGCACGCGGCGAGACGATCGCGGTGATCGAAACCGACAAGGCCAATGTCGATACCGAGTCGTTCGTCGACGGCGTGCTGGAAACGATCCTGGTCGAGCCGCACGACGAATGGCTTCCTGTCGGAACGCCGCTGGCGGTCATCCGCGTGGAAGGCGAGGCTGCAGGTGCGATCGCGGCAGCGCCGGCGCCAGCGAGCGCTGCGGTGCCCGCACCGGAGGCGCCTCGTGCGGAGGCCGCGCCGGCGAAGCCGGGGGTCACCGCCGCGCCCGTGACGGCGGAGGCTGCGGCCGAAGCGGCCATGGCGCGACTGCGCATCTCGCCCGCAGCGCGCAAGCACGCGCTGGATCTTGGTATCGATCCGACGCGGCTCACCGGCACCGGCCCGGGAGGTCGGATCACGCTCGAGGACGTCGAGCACGCGATGGCGGCGCCGGCGGTATCAGCGCCGACGCAGGCCGCCGATCGAGCGCAGCGGATGCGCGACGCGATTGCCGCCACGATGGCGCGCTCGAAACGGGAAATTCCACACTATTATCTGGCGACGACGATCCCCATGGCGAAGGCGCTGGCATGGCTCGAGGCGCGCAACAAGGAAAGGCCGGTGACCGAGCGGCTGCTCCCGGGGGTGCTGCTGGTCAAGGCGACCGCGCTGGCGCTGCGCCAGGTGCCGGAGCTCAACGGTTTCTGGCGCGACGGCCGCGCCGAGCAGAGTCAAGCGATCCACGTCGGCGTGGCGATCTCGCTGCGCGGTGGCGGCCTGGTGGCTCCTGCCCTGCACGACGCGGCCAAGCAGGGGCTCGATGAGCTGATGCGCGGACTGCAGGACCTCACCAAGCGCGCTCGCGCCGGCTCGCTCAAAAGCTCGGAAATGACCGATCCGACGATCACGATCACGAGCCTCGGCGAGCGTGGCGTCGAATCGGTGTTCGGTATCATTTATCCGCCGCAGCTCGCGCTGGTCGGCTTCGGCAAGGTCGTCGAGCGGCCGTGGGTACTCGACGGCCGCATCGTCGCGCAACCGGTGGTCACCGCGACGCTCGCCGGCGACCATCGCGCCACCGACGGGCATCGCGGCGCGCTGCTGCTCGATGCCATCGATCGCCTGCTGCAGGAACCTGAGAAGCTATGAGCCCCGAGCAACTCCGGAGTGTCGTCCTCCAGGCATTGAGCGATGTCGCGCCCGAGCTCGAGCCGGGAAGCCTCGATCCGCAGGTGGAATTGCGCAGTCAGCTCGATCTCGACTCGATGGATTTTCTGAACTTCGTGCTCGGCTTGCACAAGGCGCTGGGTGTCGACATCCCCGAGGCCGACTACCGGAAGCTCGCCACGCTCGATGGTTGCGTGGCTTATCTCGCGGCAAGGACCAAGCCCGGGTAGGGTTGCCGCGAGACCTGCCAAGACGTCCTCAATGCTCATGGCCGTTCCATCATCGGCTGCTTCCTCCCAGCATGCAGTCGAGAGGCTGCTCGGGATCGTCAACGATCTCGCCCGCGAGTTGCGCTCCGGCCAACCGATGGCAGGGCAAGCGGAACTGGACAGCAACCTCGAGCGAGACCTCGGCTTCGACAGTCTCGAGCGGGCAGAGCTCCTGCTGCGAGTCGAGAAGGCCTTCGACGTCCGCCTGCCCGCGCGTACGTTGGCGACCGCCGAAACCCCTCGTGACCTGGTGCGGGCCGTGCAGGCGGGGAGCGTCTCGCGGCCGCAAGCATTGACGGTGGCCCCGACGCCGGTGGCCGCGCCCGCCGCGTCGATTCCCGAGCACGCCGCGACTCTGCTCGACGTCGTGCGCTGGCACGCCGACGCGCATCCGGAACGCACGCACCTTACGCTGCTCATCGAAACCGACGAGGGGGCGCGTGAGGAGCCGATCACTTACCGCACATTGCGCGACGAAGCAACGCGGGTCGCCGCAGGACTTGTCGCCGGTGGACTGGAAGCGGGACAGAGCGTGGCGATCATGCTGCCGACGTCGCGCGAGTTCTTTGCCGCGTTCCTCGGCGCTTTGCTTGCGGGCGGCGTCCCGGTCCCGATCTATCCGCCGGCACGGCGCTCGCAACTCGAGGAGCACCTGCGGCGCCAGTCGGGGATCCTCGGCAATTGCCTCGCGACGACGTTGGTCACCGTACCGGAGGCGCGGATGGTCGCGCGCCTGCTGCGGGCCTCGACGCCGTCGCTCAGACACATTGTCTCGGTTGCGGAACTCAGCGCGACATCAGCATCGAAGCCCGCCCCTCGATCCGAGCCGGCGCCGGGCGACACGGCGTTCCTGCAATACACGTCGGGCAGCACCGGAAATCCGAAAGGGGTGATCCTCACCCACGCCAACCTGCTCGCCAACATCCGGACGATGGGCCGCGCAATCGGAGTGACCCCGGGCGATGTTTTCGTGAGCTGGCTGCCGCTGTATCACGACATGGGACTGATCGGTGCCTGGCTGGGCAGCCTCTATTTTGCGATGCCGCTCGTCGTCATGCCGCCGACCGATTTTCTGGCACGCCCCGAGCGCTGGCTATGGGCGATCCACCGTTACCGCGCGACGCTGTCCGCCGGTCCGAATTTCGCCTACGAAATGTGTGCGACCCGCTTGGACGAGAGCCGACTGGCGGGCCTCGATCTCTCCTCATGGCGCGTCGCGTTCAACGGTTCCGAGCCGGTCAGCCCTGCCACCATCGCGCACTTCGCCGAACGCTTCGCGAGCTACGGATTCGACCCTCGCGCACAGACCCCTGTCTACGGCTTGGCCGAGTCGGCAGTCGGCCTGGCGTTCCCGCCTCTGCACCGAGGGCCGCTGGTCGATCGGGTCGATCGCGCCCGGCTTGCCGAAGGGGCGGTGGCAGCGCCGGCGGCTGCGGGCGACGCGCGCGCGCTGTTGATGGTGAGCTGTGGCCAGCCTCTGCCCGGGCACGAGCTGCGCACGGTCGATGCGGCGGGACGGGAGCTACCCGAACGCCGCGAAGGGCGTATCGAGTTTCGCGGGCCTTCGGCGACCAGCGGTTACTTTCGCAACCCCGAAGCGACCCGCGGTCTGTTCGACGGCGAATGGCTCGACACCGGTGACCTCGGCTACATTGCCGCGGGCGAGCTCTACGTCACGGGACGCGCCAAGGACGTCATCATTCGCGGCGGCCAGCACATTCACCCGCAGGAGGCGGAAGCGGCGATCGGCAACATCGCGGGCATCCG
>JBGPYP010000342.1:0-2795 GCA_041493285.1 Casimicrobiaceae bacterium | reverse complement strand
GGAGCGAGGCTCCGCGAGCGAATGCGAGTGGAGGCGACCCGAGCCGGGCGCGAGGGCTGACGGCGCTACGCAACGCATTCACGATACCGTCGTGGAGGCCCCTCGCCACGGGCTCGCGTCGCTACACCGCAAGCGCGCGCGCGATCTCCGCGACCAGTTCCGGGCCCTTGTAGATCAAGCCGCTGTAGATCTGCACCAGCGTCGCGCCGGCCGCGATCTTCTGCGTCGCGTCGGCACCGGACATGATGCCGCCCACGCCGATGATCGGCAGCGCCCCATCGAGCGCCGCGGCCAGCGTGCCGATCACCGCCGTCGACTTGTCCTTGAGCGGCCGTCCCGACAGCCCGCCGGCTTCGTCGGCGTGCGGGAGGCCGGCGACGGCGGCGTGGTCAACCGTCGTGTTGGTCGCCACCACACCGTCGATGCGGTGGCGAACGAGCGTGCGCGCGATGCGGCGGATCTCGTCCGCAGACAGATCCGGGGCAATCTTCACCACCAGCGGCGTGTATTTCCCGTGCCTGTCGGCGAGCCTCGCCTGTTCGGCCTTCAGCGCCGCAAGCAGGGCGCCGAGCGCGGTCTCGACCTGCAGCTCGCGCAGGCCCTGCGTGTTCGGCGATGAAATGTTGATGGTGACGTAGCTCGCGTAGCCGTGCACGGCGCGCAGGCAGGTCAGGTAGTCGTCGACCGCACGCTCGTTCGGCGTGTCGAAATTCTTGCCGATGTTGAGGCCGAGGACGCCGCCGCTCCTCGGTCCGAACCGAGCGCGGGCAACGTTGGCTACAAAGTGGTCAATGCCGCCGTTGTTGAAGCCGAGACGATTGATCAGCGCTTCCGCCTCTGGGAGACGGAACAGCCGCGGCTTGGGATTGCCGGGTTGGGCACGCGGCGTCACCGTTCCGCACTCGATGAAGCCGAAGCCCAGCGTGGCGAGCCCGTCGATGTGCGCCGCATCCTTGTCCAGTCCGGCGGCCAGCCCGATCCGATTCGGAAACTTGAGCCCCATCGCCTCGACCGGTGACGGCGGGAGGCGCGACGCGACGAGCTGTGCGATCCCCAGCGACGCGGCGGCATCGAGGCCGGCGAGCGCGAGGTCGTGCGCGGTCTCCGGGTCGAGCGTGAACAGCAGCGGGCGGAAGAGCGGATAGAGCATTAGGGAACCTCTGAGCAGGCCCCGCGTGGCCGCGACGGAGGCTTTCCGGGATGAGCTGCCTCATTTGCCAACTGAGGCGACGCAAAGCCCATGGCAGGTCCCCATGGGCGAGCGGTGCGACGGCAGATCGCCCGCTCAGTGGCCAATGAGCCCCGTCCCTTCGGGTTTCGGCGCAATGGCCCCATCTGCGTTGTTGCGCGGCTTGCGAATAGCATTAACTATTCGCTGCGCCCGCAGTTGGCAAATGAGGCCTAGCATCTGCGGCCATTGCGCCAGAAACGCGGCTCATGTGCGGCCTGTTCAGAGGTTCCTTAGGGCAGCTCGGTACGCCCGGGCGAGGGCGCGGGGATGATACCATCCGCCGCGGTCGGGAACCGATGAGAACGATCGAGCGGACGGCGTGCTGGCGCGGCGCGATCCTGCGCACGGGCGCCGCGTTGCTGCTCGTACTGCCGGGCGCCGCGCAGGCGGGGTCCGAGAACTATGCGCAACGCCCGGAGGTGCGCGCATTCATCGACCGGATGAGCGCCGAGCACGGCTTCTCCGCGCGCGCGCTGCGCCACCTGTTCGCGCAGGCGCAGCATCAGCCGCAGGTGGTCGCGGCGATGAACCGCCCCGTCGTGTCGCCTCCGAAGTACCACGAATTCGCGCCGCGATTCCTCGACCCGGCGCGGGTCGACGCAGGCGCCGAGTTCTGGCGCGGGCACGCGCCGACACTCGACCGCGCGCAGCAGACCTTTGGCGTACCCCCGGAGATCGTCGTCGCGATCCTCGGCGTCGAGACCCACTACGGCCGTAACACCGGGACGTACCGCGTCCTCGACGTGCTAACGACACTCGCGTTCGACTACCCGCGCCGCGCCGATTTCTTCCGCGGCGAGCTCGAGCAGTTCCTGCTGCTTGCGCGCGAGCAGGGCATCTCGCCGCTCGCGCCCAGAGGCTCGTACGCGGGCGCGATGGGTTTGCCCCAGTTCATGCCCGGCAGCATCCGCGGCTACGCGCTCGACTTCGACGACGACGGCCGGATCGATCTCGCCAATGATGCCGACGACGCGATCGGCAGCGTCGCGCATTATCTCGCGCGCCACGGCTGGCGGGAGGGCCAGCCGATCATGACGCCGGCGCGGATCGAAGCGGAGGATCCGGACGCGGTCCTGCGCCGGTTCGACGGCGGCATCGCCGAGCGGCGTTCGCTCGCCGAATGGACGCACGACGGGATCACCGGGTTCACTTTTCCCGGCGAACTTGCGCCCGACCCGGTGGGGTTGCTTATGCTGGAAGGCGAGAGCGGGCCGACGTATTGGCTCGTGTTCGAGAACTGGTACGTACTCACGCGCTACAACCGCAGCCGGCTCTATGCATCGGTCGTCTGGCAGCTGGCGCAGTCGCTGCGGGACGCGGTTGCGCGGTAGGCAGCGTCACGGCCCGCTGTCGCTGGCGCCGCGACTCATTGTCGGCCGCGGACGATTGGCGCAGAATGGGTGGGCCGTCCGGTCGGACCCAATGCCGCGGCGGCGGGCATGACGTGCCCGCGGTATCGGCGCCGCGATGGCAGGGGTCCGACGCGCTGCTGGAGAAACTCATGGACTGGTGGAGCCTAGCGCCGTATTGGATGCCGGCCCTCGCCGCGGTGATCGCTGTCGTC
>JBGPYP010000378.1:0-2431 GCA_041493285.1 Casimicrobiaceae bacterium | reverse complement strand
TTCCCTACAGCTACGCCGGTACGATGGGGTTGCTGCAATCCTGCTCGATGGACCGACGCTTCTTTCACAAGCTCGGTGCATCGCTCCTCGATCGGACGATCTGCGCCAGCGCCGGGAAAGCGGGCTACGTCGCCACGATCGGCGCCTCGATCGGCACCGACCTCGAGCAGTTCGAGAACGCCAAGCTGATCCTCATCTGGGGCTCGAACCCGATCGTCTCCAACCTGCATCTGTGGAGCCGCGTCCAGGAAGCCAAGCGGCGCGGCGCCAAACTGATCGCGATCGACCCGTACCGCAGCCTCACCGCGGAGAAGTGTGACCGCCATCTCGCGCTCCTGCCCGGCACCGACGCCGCGCTCGCGCTGGGGATGATGCACGTCCTCATCGCCGAGGACCTGCTCGATCACGATTACATCGCGCGCTACACGCTCGGCTTCGAAGCGCTCAAGGAGCGCGTGCGCGAATACCCGCCGCAGCGCGTTGCGCAGATCACGGGGCTTGCGGTCGACGACGTGATCCGGCTCGCGCGCGACTATGGCACGATCAAGCCGGCGGCGATCCGCCTGAATTACGGCATGCAGCGTCACGCCGGCGGCGGGATGGCGATCCGCACCGCCGCGTGCCTGCCGGCGCTGGTCGGCGCGTGGCGCGATCCGGCGGGCGGCGCACTGCTCTCGTCGAGCGGCACGTATCCGGTCGACGGCAAGGCGCTCGAGCGCCCCGATCTCATCTGGAACAATCCGCGCACCATCAACATGTCGACTATCGGCAACGCGTTGCTTGAAACGAAGGATCCACCGATTCGCGCGATCTACGTCTACAACTCGAATCCGGTCGCGGTCGCGCCCGAGTCGGCGAAGGTCGTCGCCGGCTTTTCGCGTGAGGACCTGTTTTGCGTGGTCCACGATGTGTTCCTGACCGATACCGCCGACTACGCCGACATCGTGCTCCCCGCGACGACGCAGCTCGAGCACGTCGACGTGCACTCCTCGTACGGACACTTGTACGTGCTGGCGAACAATCCGTCGATCGCGCCCGTCGGCGAGTCGAAGCCAAACACCGAGGCCTTCCGGCTCCTCGCGCAAAGAATGGGCTTCGACGACGCATGCTTCCGCGAAAGCGACGAACAGATCGCGCGCCATGCCTTCGTCGCCGCGCACCCGCGGGCGCAAGGTCTCGATTGGGACAGGCTCAAGGTCGAGGGTTGGCAGCGCCTCAACGTACCGGTACCCTTCGCACCGTTCGCGGAAGGCGACTTTCCGACGCCGTCGGGCAAGTGCGAGTTCTACTCCGAGACGCTAGAACGCCAGGGTGTCGATCCGCTGCCGACGTATACCCCGCCCCGCGAATCGGTCGCCAGCAACCCCGCGCTGGCGCGCCGCTATCCGCTGGCGATGCTCTCGCCACCGGCGCGGCACGCGCTCAACTCGACGTTCGCCAACCTGCCGGTCTTCGCCGAGAACGAGTCGACGCCGCAACTCGAGATCCATCCCGATGACGCGGCGGCGCGCGGCATCGCCACCGGCGACGCGGTTCGTGTATTCAACGATCGCGGCGTGCTCGTGCTCACCGCGCGCATCACCGAGCGCGCACGCCCCGGCGTCGTCGTCGCGCTCTCGATCTGGTGGCGCAAGCTCTCGCCCGACGGCACCAACGCCAACATGGTGACCGGACAGGCGCTGACCGATCTCGGGCGCGCGGCGACGTTCTACGATTGTCTGGTTGAAGTCGCGCGTACGACTTGACTGGCTGCCGTTGCCCGAGGTGGGCAACGCGAACCCGGGGCGACGCTCCGGCGGAAACCGCGCCCCGGGGATCGCACTCCGCGCTCACCCCGGGCTACCTCCCCTGACCTCTGAGCAGGCCCCACGCGCGGCCCGCTCAGAGGTTTCTTAGCCCGTCTTGCGCGCCAACCCGACCATCACGCCGAAAATCTCCAAGGCGCCTTCGGGCCGGATGACCGGATAGGCCTTGTTCTCGGGACGCAGGATGAAGCGGCCGCGCTCGAGGTCGAGCCGCTTGAGCGTAAACTGATTGTCGACGATTGCGACGACGATCTCGCCGCGGCGCGCGGTGCTGCGCTTCTCGACCACGGCCAGATCGCCGTCGAGAATGCCCGCGTCCTGCATCGAATCGCCCTTGACGCGGACCAGCACCGTCTGCGAAGGCCGCTCGATCAGATAGTCGTCGAGCGTGAGCGCGTCGGCCGGCGCGTCGTCGATCGGCTCGGGTAGCCCGGCCTGCACCGGAGCGTCGGCCAGCGGCCGCGCGAAGAAGCGTCGCGTCGGCGCGAGCCGGCGGTCGGGTGTCGATTCCACGAACCCGGCGAGCTTCAGGCGCGCGACCAGCGCCGCGACCGAAGACTTGGAGCGCAGGCCCAGCAAGCTGCCGATCGACGCGTACGAGGGCAGCGCGCGGTGGCGGGCGTAAT
>JBGPYP010000044.1:0-12427 GCA_041493285.1 Casimicrobiaceae bacterium | reverse complement strand
TGTTCGGGCTTGGCGACAGACGCAAGTACCTGCACGCCCACATGCTCAGGGACGAGCTTTGAGCTCAAGGGGGCAACGGGCTGTGCAGGCACTCGCAAACCAGACCGAGGTGCCAATTGAATGAACACGGAATCAAGCATACAAGGGGGCGCAATTCGCGCCTTTGGGCGGCCCTGCGGCCCTCATGTGTACCCCCACGCTTGCGGCTGCCGCCGCTGCGCTGCCCCCCGAGGGAGCGCAATTCGCGCCTTGGGGCGGCCCTGCCGCGCTCATGCGACTCCGCCCAGATACGCCTCGCGCACGACGGGACTCGCCTGGATCTCGGCGGGGAGCCCCTCGGCCAATTTCTCACCGAAGTCCATCACGACGAGCCGATCGGTCAGGCCCATCACGAAATCCATATCGTGCTCGACGAGCAGGATCGTCATCCCCTCCCGTTTCAAGCCCCGCAACAGTGCAGCGAGTTCCTGCTTCTCGCCGTAGCGCAACCCCGCCGCCGGCTCGTCGAGCAGGAGCAACCGCGGATCGGCCGCCAGCGCCCGCGCGATCTCGACCAGGCGCTGCTGTCCGAGCGGGAGCGAGCCGGCAGGCGCATGCACATGCGCGGCGAGCCCGACCCGGCCGATCTGCGCCGCCGCCTCAGCCATCATCCGGGCCTCTTCGTCCCGGTCGAGCCGCAGCGCGGCGCGCAAAAAACCGGCGCTGCCGCGCAGGTATGCGCCGAGTGCGACGTTGTCGAGCACCGACATCGCAGAAATCAACCGCACGTGCTGGAAAGTGCGGGCGAGGCCCAAGCGAGCGATGGAGTAAGCATCGAGTCCCGCGATGCGTCGGCCGCCAAAGGCGATCGCTCCGCGCGTCAACGGCAGCGCGCCGCTGATCAGGTTGAACATCGTGCTCTTGCCCGCGCCGTTCGGCCCGATCAGCCCGAGGATCTCGCCGCCGCGAATCTCGAACGACAGATCGTCGACCGCGACCAGGCCCCCGAACTCCTTGCGCGCGCCCTCGACCACGAGCAACGATCCGGCCGCCGTCCTGGAGCGCGTCGGAAGTGGTTCCGCGACGGGCCGGAGCGGCGGCGGAACCCGCACTGGCAACAGTCTCGCGAGCCACGGCCACACACCATCGCGCGTCCGCTGGAGGAGCAGGACGATCAGCATGCCGAAGACGACAACTTCGAAATTGCCGCTGCGGCCGAGCAGCCACGGCAGCCAGTCCTGAAGCTGCGCCTTGAGCAGCGTAACCAGCGTTGCGCCCACCACCGCGCCCCAGACACTGCCGGCGCCGCCGACGACGGCCATGAACAGATACTCGATGCCCTGATTCAAGCCGAACGGCGTCGGGTTCACGAACCGCTGCAAATGCGCGTACAGCCACCCGGAAACGCACGCGAGCAGCGCGGCGTAGACGAAGACCACGATCTTCAGCCGTCCGGCGTTGACGCCGAACGCTTCGGCCATGTCGAGCCTTCCCTTGAGCGCGCGGATGGCGCGCCCGGGGCGCGAGTCGAGAAGGTTGTGCGTCGTCCACAGCGCCGCGACCGTGATCGCCCAGATCAGATAACAGAAGTAGCGCTCGTTGCGGAGTTCCAGCCCGGCCATCGACAGCGCCGGGATGCCCGTCAGGCCGGTGTGACCGCCGAGGAACTCCAGGTTGCCGAACAGAAAGTACAGGCTTATCCCCCACGCGATGGTCGCCAACGGCAGATAATGGCCGCGCATGCGCAGAGTGATAAAGCCCAGGAAGAGCGCGACCGCCGCGGTCAGCGCGAGGCCGAAGGCGAGGTTGAGCCAGGGCATCCAGGGCGAGGCTTGGACCTGCGTCGACAGGTACGCCGTCACGTACGCGCCGATGCCGACGAACGCGGCCTGGCCGAACGAGGTCTGGCCCGCGACCCCGGTAAGCAGCACCAGCCCCAGCGCGACGATACTGTAGAGCCCGATGTAGTTCAGCAACGTAACCCAGAATTGCGGCGCGAGCAGGGGTGCCGCAAGGAGCGCGCCGGCGACGACGAGCAGCGCCACGCGCCGCAGCGCCGGGCTATTCTTGCTCATCCTCATGGTGATGCGTGGTGAGCGATCGCCACAGGAGCACCGGAATGATGAGCGTGAAGACGATGACCTCTTTGAACGCGCTCGCCCAGAACGATGAAAACGACTCCAGCAGCCCGACGAGGAGTGAGCCGGCCGCTGCGAGCGGATAGCTCGCCAGCCCGCCGATGATCGCGCCGACGAACCCCTTCAGGCTCACCAGGAAGCCCGAGTCGTAGTAGATCGTCGTGATCGGGCCGATCAGCACCCCGGAGAATGCGCCCAGCAGCGCCGCGAGCGTAAAGGTCAGGCTCCCCGCGAGATTCGGGCTCACGCCGACCAGGCGCGCCCCGACGCGGTTCAACGCCGTCGCGCGCAGCGCCTTGCCGTAGAGCGTGCGGTCGAAGAACAGGTATAGGGCGCCGATGAGCAGCAGCGAGAAAAGCAGCACGAGCAAGCTCTGCCCGCTAATGTTGACGTTGCCCACTTCAAATGATGCCCCGGTGAACGCCGGGGTGCGCGACCCTTCCGCGCCGAAGAACCACAGGCCCAGACCGAGCATGACGAAGTGCACCGCGACCGAGACGATCAGCAGCACGAGCACCGAGGCCTCGGCGAGCGGCTGATACGCCACGCGATAGAGCAGCGGCCCCAGCGTCGTGACGATCGCCACCGCCAGCACGATTTGCAGCGGCAGCGCTAATCTGAGCGGCGCCGCGACGTAAACAATGCCGGCGATCCCCAGCGGGGCCGCCACGTACAGGGCGAGTTGACGCGGCAGGTCATGCCACCCTTGCCGGCGCGCCGCGTCCCATGCCTCCATCGCTCCGGCGGCGAGCGCGAGCGCGGCCAGGAGCCCGACCGTCCCCGGAGGCTTGCCGAGCTGCAGCGCCGCCAGCGTGAGCGTTCCGTAGGTGACGAATTCTCCTGCCGGCACGAAGATGACGCGGGTCACCGCGAACACCAGCACCAGCGCCAGCGCGAGGAGCGCGTAGATCGCGCCGTTGGTGATCCCGTCCTGCGCCAGAAGCGCAGCGATCGTCAGGTCCATCGTGAGCGGCGGCGCGCAGCCCTGTCACGCCGCCGGCGGCGACGCGACTTCCAGTGCGCGCCTGCCGGATGCGACTTCAGCTTGCGCTCGCGCGTGGGGCTATAAGCCGCCTCAAAAACGTCGCGAGCAGCCTCGAGTGCCTTAGTTGCCAAATGAGGGCCCGCAGCGAGCCCCGAGACGGTACTGAAGAAGTACGGCGACGGGCGAGCCTTATTTGCCAACTAAGCACGACAAAGCAATCGGGGCGCGCAGCAGGTTTTGAGATGGCTTCTACTTGATCAAGACCCACTTGCCGTCCTCGATGCGCACCATCACCCGGGCCCGGTTGTCGAGCCCGTTGTGATCGGTCGGCGACATCACGAACACGCCGTGGGAGGCGGGCAGCTCCTTCACACCTTCAAGCGCGTCGCGCAACGCGGCGCGGAACTCCCGGGTGCCCGGCTTCGCCTTGCGCAGCGCCTCGGGGACTGCGCGTGCGAGCAGCAGGTAGGTGTCCCACGCATGGCCGCCGAAGGTCGCGCGCGTTCCGAACTTCGCTTCGTACTGGCGCACGTACTCAGCGGCGGACTTCTTCGCCGGGTTGCTCTCCGGCAGCTGCTCGTAGACCAGCATCGGTCCCGCGGGCAGGATCGTCCCATTGCCGTCCTTGCCGACAACGCGCAGGAAGTCGGGATTGGCCACGCCGTGCGTCTGGTAGACGCGGCCGCGGTAGTTGCGCGCGGCCAGCTCCTTCTGCGGCGTCGCGCCCGGCGTTCCGGCGGCGCCGATCAGCACGGCGTCGGGTTTGGCGGCGACGATCTTCAGGATCTGTCCCGTGACCGAGGTGTCGTTGCGGTTGTATTTCTCGTCGGCGACGACGTCGATGCCGGCCGTCTTCGCCGAGCGCTTGATCTCGGCGAGCCAGCCATCGCCGTAGGCGTCGGCGAAGCCGATATAGCCGAGCGTCTTCACGCCGTTCGCCTTCATGTGCACCGCAATCGCGTCGGCCATCAGCGCATCACTCTGCGGGGTCTTGAACACCCAGCGTGTCTTCGGGTTCGCGGCATCGACGATGCGCGCGGACGCCGCCATCGAGATCATCGGTGTCTCGCCGTCCGCCACGACGTCGACCATCGCCAGCGAGTTCGGCGTGATCGTCGAGCCGACGACGACGTCGACGCCGTTTTCCGCGATGAGCTTGCGCGTGTTCTTGACCGCCTCGGTCGTGTCCGACTTGTCGTCGAGGATGATGAAGTTCACCTTCTGCCCGCCGAGAACCGGCGCCCCGATCAGCTCGAAGGTGTTCTTCTCGGGGATGCCCAGCGAGGCCGCCGGACCGGTCGCGGACAGCGTGACGCCGACGTTGATGTCGGCCTGGGCAGGCGCCGCGAGCGCGAGCGCAGACGCCGCAGAGAGCGCCAGTAGTTGCATCCGAGTCATTCTTCCTCCCAAAGTTTGTCTATCTCGCGCGCAGCAGCTCCGGCTTACTTCTTCAACGCATCGCGGATCTCGCGCAGCAGGGCCACGTCCTCCGGCGTCGGCGGCGGCGCTGCCGGGTTTTCGCTTCGCACGCGATTGATCTGTTTCACCATCACGAAGATGACGAAGGCCAGGATCACGAAGTTGATCGCCACGGTGATGAAGTTGCCGTACGCGAACAGCGGCACGCCCGCCTTGGTCAACGCCTCGTACGTCATTGGCCCGCTGTAGCCGGGGGGCGGCGGGCCCAGCGCCACGAACCAGTTGCTGAAGTCGAGCCCGCCGAAGAGCCTGCTGACGACAGGCATGATCAGATCCTTGACCAACGAATCGACGATCTTGCCGAACGCGCCGCCGATGATCACGCCGACCGCCAGGTCGACGACGCTGCCCTTGATGGCGAACTCACGGAACTCGCTTGTGAACGACATCTCGCCTCCTTCGACTGTGTCGCAGTCAGACCGCGGCCTCACCCGACTCGCCGGTACGGATCCGCACGACCTGCTCGACGCCGGTCACGAAGATCTTGCCGTCGCCGATCTTGCCGGTGCGCGCGGCTTTGACGATCGCCTCGAGCGCGCGCTCGACCAGATTGTCGGCGATGATCACTTCGACCTTGACCTTGGGCAGAAAATCGACCACGTACTCGGCGCCGCGATAAAGCTCGGTGTGCCCCTTTTGTCGCCCGAAGCCCTTGACCTCGGTCACGGTCAGGCCGGTCACGCCGATTTCGGACAGCGCTTCGCGCACCTCGTCGAGCTTGAACGGTTTGATGATCGCTTCGACTTTCTTCATCGCTGCTCTCCCTGGCGCGGGCGGGCGCGCCGGTCGCGAACTACATTACACTACGCGGAGAGACTCTTCCACTCGGCCCACGCCGAAGTGATCGGGTAGCGCCAATCCTTGCCGAAGCCGCGCGGCGTGACGCGGATGCCGATCGCCGCCTGCCGGCGCTTGTATTCGTTCACCTTGATCAGCCGCACGACTTTGGCCACGTGTTCCGGCGCAAGGCCGCGGGCGACGATGTCGGCCGGGCTTAGGTCTTCCTCCACGTACGCCTCGAGAATCGCATCGAGCACGTCATAGGGCGGCAGGCTGTCCTGATCGGTCTGATCGGCCCGTAACTCGGCCGACGGCGCGCGGGTGATGATGCGCTCGGGAATCACACGACCGAGGCTGTTGCGGTAGTGCGCCAAACGATAGACGAGCGTCTTGCTGATGTCCTTGAGCACGCCGAAGCCGCCGGCCATGTCGCCGTAGAGCGTGGCGTAGCCGACCGCCATTTCCGACTTGTTGCCCGTGGTGAGCACGATGGCGCCGTGCTTGTTCGACAGCGCCATCAGCAATGTGCCGCGAATGCGCGCCTGGATGTTCTCCTCGGTCGCGTCCTCGGGCAAGCCCCTGAACTCCTCGGCCAGCGCGCCGTGGAACGCATCGAATACGCCGTCGATCGCAATCTCGTCGTAGCGCACGCCGAGAATGCCGGCCATCGTCCGTGCGTCCTCGAGGCTGATGGCGGCGTTGAAGCGCGACGGCAGCATCAGCGCGCGTACGCGCTCGCGGCCGAGCGCGTCGACGGCGACCGCGAGCGTGAGCGCGGAGTCGATGCCGCCCGACAGCCCGAGCAGAACGCCGGGGAAGCGGTTCTTCTGCACGTAGTCGTGCACGCCCATCGTCAGCGCGGCGTAGACGTGCGGTTCCAGGCGCTCGTCGAGCGCGCCGCGCACCACCTTCGGCGTCGCGCCGTCGAATTCGGCCAGCGCCACGGTCTCGCGCCACGCCGGCAGCTGCTGCGCCAAGGCGCCCCTGCCGTCGACGATGAACGAAGCGCCGTCGAACACCAGCTCGTCCTGGCCGCCGACCCGGTTGACGTAAACGACAGGCAATCCCGTCTCTCTCACGCGCGCCGCCACCATCTCGCGCCGCAACGCCTGCTGGCGCGTGTGGTACGGCGAGCCGTTGGGGACGACGATGACTTGCGCCCCGGCGGCGCGCGCGGCGCGCGCCGGGTCCGGGAACCAGATGTCCTCGCAGATGACGACCCCGACGCGAACGCCCGCCACGTCGACGACACACGGCTCGCGTCCCGGCTCGAAGTAGCGCTCCTCGTCGAACACGGTGTAGTTCGGAAGCTCGCACTTGCGATAGACCGCCGCGATCCGGCCGTCGCGGACGACCGCGGCCGCGTTGTGCCGTTTGCCGTCCGCCACTTCGGGATACCCGATCACGACCGTCGTGCCCGAAACCTGCGTCGCCAGCCGCGCCAACTCGTCTGCGCAGGCGGTGAGGAACGCCGGCCGCAGGACGAGGTCTTCCGGAGGATAGCCGCAGAGCGAAAGCTCAGGGGTGACGACGAGGTCGGCGCCGCCGCGCTGCGCTTCGGCGACGGCGCCGAGAATGCGCGCGGCATTGCCGGGGAGATCGCCGACCACGCAGTCGAGCTGGGCGATGGCGATGCGCATAGGCGAATTTTATCATGCGCGAGCTTGCCGACGGCGCATCCCGCACGCGACAATAACTGCGCAACGACCCGCCTGTATGTCACGCATCGCGCTACGCACTATCGATTCGCTCGGCGCGATTCCGCCGCCTGCCTGGGACGCGCTCGTCGGCGATCGGCCGCTGCTCTCCCACGCTTTCCTGCATGCGTTGCACGAGACCGGTTGCGCGGCGCCGGAAACCGGCTGGACACCGCGCTACCTCACCGCATCGCGCGGCGAGACGCTTGTCGGCGTGATGCCGCTCTACGTCAAGGCGCATTCGTACGGCGAATACGTGTTCGACTGGTCATGGGCCGACGCGTATCGGCGCCACGGGCGCCGTTATTACCCGAAGCTCCTGTGCGCGATTCCGTTCACGCCCGCGACCGGCCCGCGTCTGGTCGCGCCGGAGGCCGGAACCCGCGCCGAGCTCCTCGCCGGGGCGTTGTCGCTGCTCGACGAAGATCGGCTCTCGTCGCTGCACATCCTGTTTCCGCAAGCCGAAGAAGCCGCCGCGTGCGGCGCGGCCGGCATGCTGTTGCGCGACAGCGTGCAGTTTCACTGGACCAATCCGGGCTATCGCGACTTCGCCGATTTCCTGTCGACGATGAATCACACCAAGCGCAAGCGGATCAATCAAGAGCGGCGAAAGCTCGCGGCGGCAGGCGTGACGTTTCGCCGCCTGCTCGGCCGCGACATCGACGCCAAAGACTGGGCGTTTTTCTTTCGTTGTTACACCGCCACGTATCGCCGCCACCATTCGACGCCGTACCTGTCACTCGCCTTCTTCGAGAGAATCGGCGCGACGATGCCCGACAACGTTTTGCTTCTCGTCGGCGAGCGCGACGGCCGGCCCGTGTGCTCGGCGTTGGACGTCTTCAGCCGCGACACGCTCTGGGGGCGTTACTGGGGCACGAGCGAGTTCATCCCGGGGCTGCACTTCGAGGCCTGCTATTACCAGGCAATCGAGTTCTGCATCGACCACCGCATCGCGCAGTTCGAAGGCGGCGCGCAAGGCGTGCACAAGCTCGCGCGCGGGCTGCTGCCGGTGACGACGCGCTCGGCGCATGCGATCGCCGATCCGGATTTTGCGCGAGCGATCGCTCGCTTTGCCGCCGACGAGCAGGCCGAGGTCGCACACGCCGTCGAGGAGCTTGAAGCCGCGAGCCCGTTCAAGTCGTCCCCCGAATCTTGATTACCGATAGCTGACTGCCGATAGCTGACCTGCTAGACTCGTTGCGACGCTCGCAGTTCCGGCGCTCCACGGCGCCTGCCATGACCAGCCCCATTCTGCTCGCCCGCGACGGCCTCGTCGCCACGCTGACGCTCAATCGCCCGGAGTCGCTCAACGCACTCGATCCAGCGATGATGGACGCGCTCGTGGCGCACACCGCTGCGCTGGCCGCGGACGCAAGCCTGCGTTGCATCGTCGTCCGGGGCGCGGGCAAGCACTTCATGGCCGGCGGCGACATCCGGCATTTCGCCGGGCAACTCGAGCTCGCACCGGACGAGCGACAGCGGCGGTTCACGCGCATGATCGAGCGACTGCACGCCGCGATCGAGCAGTTGCAGCGCATGCCGCACCCGGTGCTCGCGAGCGTGCACGGCGCGGTCGCCGGCTTCGGGCTGTCGCTGCTTTGCGCCTGCGATCTCGCGCTCGCGGCGGAGGACAGCTACTTCACCGCGGCGTACCGGCAACTCGGCCTGACGCCCGACGGCGGCCTGTCGTATGCGCTGCCGCGACTGGTCGGCAGCAAGAAAGCGATGGAGATCCTGCTCCTCGGTGAGCGCTTCGGCGCGGAGGAAGCGCTGCGACTGGGTCTGGTCAATCGCGTCGTTCCCGAAGCGGAGCTCGAGCGCGCGACCGCCGCCATGGCCGCGGCGCTCGCCGCCGGTCCGGTGCTCGCGACCCGCAACGGCAAGCGCCTGCTCCGGCAATCGCTGTCGCAGCCGCTTTCGGCGCAACTCGAAGCCGAGGCGACGAGCTTCGGCGCGTGCACCGCGACCGGCGATTTCGTCGAAGGTGTGCGGGCGTTTCTCGACAAACGCGTGCCGCGTTTCGGCGAAGATTGATCGCCCCGCGCGTTGTGGTTAGGTAATCGAACGATGGCGACGCTTGAAGGCCGGACGCTGTTCATCACCGGCGCCTCGCGCGGCATCGGGCTCGCCATCGCGCTGCGCGCCGCGCGCGACGGCGCCAACATCGTGATTGCGGCCAAGACCGCCGAGCCGAATCCCAAGCTGCCGGGAACGATCCATTCCGCGGCGGCGGAGATCGAACGGGCAGGTGGCGCGGCATTGCCGCTGGCCGTCGATATCCGCGATGAAGCCGCGGTGCAGCGCGCGGTCGAACTGGGGGTCGCGCGCTTCGGCGGCATCGATTGCCTAGTCAACAACGCCAGCGCGATCAGTCTCACCGGCACGCTGGCGACGCCGATGAAGCGTTTCGACCTGATGTTCGGCGTCAACGTCCGCGGGACGTACGGCTGCTCACAGGCCTGCCTGCCGCATCTCATCGCCGCCGCCGCCGCGGGGCGGAACCCGCACATCCTGACGTTGGCGCCGCCGCTCAACCTGCGCGCACACTGGTTCAAGAATCACGTCGCCTACACGATCGCGAAGTACGGCATGAGCATGTGCGTGCTGGGGATGGCGGAGGAATTCCGTGACGCCGGCGTCGCGGTGAACGCGCTGTGGCCGCGCACGATCATCGCGACCTCGGCGCTGGCGCTGATCCCGGGCATGGCCGATCGCGTCGAAAATTGCCGCAAGCCGGAAATCCTCGCCGACGCGGCGCACGCGATCCTGACGCGCGACGCGCGGCGGACGACCGGCAACTTCTACCTCGATGAGGACGTGCTGGCGCAGGAAGGCATCACCGACCTGACGCCATATGCGGTCAAGCCGGGCATAACTCTACTGCCCGACATCTTTCTGGACTAGCGGCGCGAGCAGCGAGAGGGGCCTCCAGCACTGTGGCGTGAAATCGTCGCGTTAAGATGTCGGCCCTTGCGCCCGGCTTGGGTCGCCTCCACTCGCTTCGCTCGTGGAGCCTCGCTCTGCCTCGCCGGTCGCCCCGCGAGCGCAGCGAGGGGGGATCGCGCGTGGCGAGTCGACGCTGCGGCCGACACGCGAGGAGACGTCAGCGCGATACTCGATTCAGGGAGGCCGCTCAACGCCGAGCTACGCACCGCCGGGTGGCCCGCCGCCACGTGGACCACCGCCGCGTGGGCCACCGCGATTGCCGCCGCCGCGGTGACCGCCGCGTGGAGCCGGCCCGCCCTGGCCACCAAGCCCGCCGCGTGGAGGACCCGAGCCGCCCTGGCCACTAGGCCCACCGCGTGGCCCGGACCCACCGTGGCCACTAGGCCCGCCGCGTGGGCCGGACCCGCCCTGGCCACCAACCCCGCCGCGTGGACCCGGCCCGCCCTGGCCGCCAGGCCCGCCGCGCTTTCCCGGCCGGCTGTGCCATTGGCCCTGGCCTTCGCGCGCGACCGGCGATGGCGGCGGCGCGCGATTGCCGTCGACTTCGTCGAGCGCCTCGTCGCTTTCCTCCTCGGCCACCGCCACATTCGCACCGTTGCCGTCGACATCGTCGCTCGAGTCCGGCGCATCGAGCGGATCGTTCCCGGGTTGGGCCGGCGGTCTCGATGCAGTGGCTTCGCGCCCCCCGCCCGGCCCCGCGTTCGACATCTCCGCGGCCTGTAACAGATGCTCGAGCTCGGCGTGTTCGAGCTCGAGCATCTGCCCGCGTTTCAACTGCGGCGGCATCGCGACCACGCCGTAGCGCGTGCGGATCAGGCGGCTTACCATGATCCCGAGCGCTTCGAACAACCGCCGCACTTCGCGATTGCGTCCCTCCGGCAGCGTGAGCTTGTACCAGTGGTTGGTGCCCTCGCCGCCCTCATCGGAAAGCGAGGTGACGCGCGCGACGCCGTCGTCCAGCGGCACGCCCTCCCGCAGCGCGCGTTCCTGCTCGGACGTGAGCGTGCCGACGATGCGGACCGAATATTCGCGCTCGACTTCGTAGCGTGGGTGCATCAGCCGGTTGGCGAGCTCACCGGACGTCGTGAACAGTAGCAGCCCCTCGCTGTTGAAATCCAGCCGGCCCACCGCGATCCACTTCGCGCTGCCCAGCCGCGGCAGCTTGTCGAACACCGTCGGCCGGCCTTCGGGGTCGGCACGGCTGACGATCTCGCCCGAGGGCTTGTGATAGAGCAGCACACGCATGCGCGGCGGCGCGAAGCGGAGCCGCACCAGCTCGCCGTTGATGCGGATCTGGTCGTTGGGGCCGACCTTCTGGCCGACTTCCGCCGGCTGGCGATTGACCGTGATGCGGCCGGCGATGATCAGCTCCTCGAGTCCACGCAGCGAACCATAGCCGCATTGCGCGAGCACTTTGTGCAGGCGCTGCGGCTCCGTGAAGACGGGCTCAGTGGAACGTCGGGTTGGTTTCCGGTGCATCGCGCTCTCCGTCCCCCGCAGCGGATGCGGCGAGGTCGGTGGATGCGGATGCCGGTGTGCCGAGAATCGGGCTCGCGAGCGCGAGTTCGGCCTCGGCGGCCTTTGCGGGGGCATCGGGTAGCTCCAGGAGGTGGGAAGTGTCGAGCTCGGCCAGCGGCGGAAGCTCGGAGAGGGAACGCAGGTTGAGGTCGTCGAGAAACTGCTTGGTGGTGGCGTACAGTGCGGGCCGGCCCGGCGTCTCGCGATGCCCGACGACCTCGATCCATTGCCGGTCTTCGAGCGTCTTGACCACGTGGGTCGATACCGCGACGCCGCGGATCGACTCGATGTCGCCGCGCGTCACGGGTTGCTGATAGGCGATGATCGCCAATGTCTCCATCGCCGCGCGTGAATACCGCGGTGGCTTGTCCGGCGTGAGCCGGTCGAGATAGGGTTGCAGTTCGGGCTTGGCGCGAAAACGCCAGCCGCTCGCGACCAGCGTAAGCTCGACGCTGCGTCCGGCCCATGCCGCCCGGATTTCGTCGAGGAGCTTGCGGATCAGATCCTGCTCCAGCGGCGGATCGAACAGCTTCGCAAGCTCTCCGGCGCCAAGCGGTTCGCCGGTAACCAGCAGCGCCGCTTCGAGGATGCTCTTGATCCGGGCAAGATCGTCCATCGTCAGGCTCGCTCCTCGGCTTCGAGGACGAACGCCCGATCGCCCCTGCGCTGCACGTAGATCGACGCGTAGGGCTCGGCTTGGGCGAGTTCCAGCAACTGCTCGCGCGCAAGCTCCAGGATCGCCAGGAATGTGACCACCAATCGCGGCACGTCGACGTTCTTCTCGAACAGCGTCGTGAACTCGAAGAAGCGGCCGGGCTCGAGGAGCTTGAGCAGGCGGCTCATCTGGCTCCGCACGGAGAGCTGCTGGCGCGTGACAAGGTGGTGCCGGTTGGCGCGGGCGCGCG
>JBGPYP010000040.1:0-13175 GCA_041493285.1 Casimicrobiaceae bacterium | reverse complement strand
TCGAAGCGCGGGTTGCCGCGCCACTTCACCTGCCAGGCATAGTTGATCTCGGCGCCCGGCTCCGCCTGTGCGCCGAGCTGGCGTTCGAAGATCACGTTGAGGTTCGCCTGGACCGGACCGACCTCCTTCTGGAACATCGGTCCGATGGCAATCGCGTTGCGGCCTTCGGCATGATCGCGTGCAAGCTCAGCTCCAATTCCAGCTCGCCCAGTACGACGGTGGGAAGATAGACTTTCGCAGCGAGATCGGCTCGTATGGCCGGTGCTTGCAGGGATGGTGCCGCCGCGACAGCTCCGGCGGCGGTCAATTCGCGCCAGCGGCTCCGGTTCTCGATTTCCCCCATATCCTCATTCCCATGGCGATCAAAGCGCCGGTCACCACGTAGAACAGCACCTGGATCCCCGCGGGACGCGCGTCGTAGCCGATCAACGCATGCAGGGTCTGTCCCAGCAGGGAGCGGTCCGACAAGACCGTGGAGGTATCCCAAAGCCGCGACCCGAGCGACGGCAGCAGGTCGGCCTGAACGAGGAACCGCGCGGCCTGCGACGCCATCCCGGCTGCCAGCAACAGGAGCAGCCAGTTGGTCGCCGTGAAAAAATGACGAATCGGAATTCGGAGCAGCCCAAAGTAGAGCGCGAGCCCGGTGGCGACACCACCGACGATGCCGAGCGCGACCCCGCCGGCAAGGTCCACCCATCCGGATCCACCGGCAGCCTGCGCATACAGAAACAGGACGACCTCGGAGCCCTCGCGCAAGACGGCGATGGCGACGACGATGAGCAACGCCGCGAGCGGTCTGCGGCCGACGGACACCGCGGAGCCGAGCGCCTGCATCTGCACGGCCAGCGCCCGGCCATGCGTTGCCATCCAGATCGCGTGCCACGCGATCATCACCACGGCCGCGAACAGCACGCTGGCGTTGAACAGTTCCTGCCCCATCCCGGTGGCCGCGTCCGCGATCACGCCGGCCGACGCCGCGACGGCGATTGCTCCGAGCACGCCTGCAGCGATTCCCGCGCCGATCCAACGGCTTCGCGCCGGCACGCCACGGGTCGCCGCGAAGACCACGCTGATGACCAGCGCGGCCTCGAGTACCTCGCGGAAGACCAGGATCGCGATGCCGAGCACGATCGGGTTTCCTATTTGGCGATCAGCACGCCGGTGGCGGTTTCCTTGTGGAAATCGCCGAAGAACGAATAGCGGCCGGGCTTGAGCGGCCCGATGAAGATGCTGACCTGCCGCTTCGGTGGCACGACCTTCTCGCGATTGAGCTCGTGGCTCTCGAACTCCTCCGCCGTCGCATCTTGGTTTTCGATCACGAGCTTGATCTTCTTGCCTGCCGGAACCGTGAGTTCGGCCGGGACGAACTTATGGTCCCGGATCATCAGGCGTACCTCAGCATCCTGCGCGCAGGCCGCGGTGGCACCGAACAGGAGTCCGCCGGTGAGGATCAACGCGGGCAAGTTCATAAACTGCATGGGGTCATCTCCAGTAACCAACGGTAATAGTAATGATTCTCATTAAGGAATGCAAGCCCCCTCGATTTGCGGGTACTGCGCTCGGAGGGTCTCCGGTTCAGGAGTCCCGACGCGGCCGTACCGCCAACCGATAAGCGATGAGCGCGAGCACCGAGACGGCGACCAGAGACCCGAGCGCCGACGTGCGCGCCAGGCCGGCTGCGAGGACCCACGTGAACGCGACCGGCGCGACGGCCTTCGCCACGAACGCCGGCAGCGCAAGCCGCCCCAGAAGCGCGCCATAGTTGCGGGCCCCGAAAAGCAACGCGGGCACGGTCCCGCGCACGATCGTCATCACACCATTGCTCCAGCCGTAGAGCACGGCGAACGCGAACGCCATCGCGGACAGCCCGTCGACGAGTACCAGGCAGGCCAACCCCGCGGTCATCAGACCGAAGGCCAGTGCGCCGACGGAAAGCGCCGAGAGCCGGCGCGCGAAGCTGAACTCGGCGATGCGCCCTACCACCTGCATCGGCCCGATGAGCGACGACACGAGCACCGCATCGCGCGCGGTCAGCCCCGCGGATTTCATGAGCGCGATCAGATGCGCGGACAACGTCGCGGAAAGAAATGCCGCCGCGGCGAACGCCGCCGCGAGCGCGTAGTACGCGGCGCCCTTCGCGGCCCGCGGCGCTTCGGCGGCGGCCGCGGTCGGGTTCTCCGCATCCACATTCGTGCCCTCGAGCGCAGCGCCTCCGGAATGCGCGGGAACGAACCACGCGTGCAGCGGCAGGCAGACGGCCAAGTGCAGCGCCGCGTAGATCCAGAGCGTCTCGCGCCAGCCGACCGTGTCGAGGAGCCACTGCGACAGCGGCCAGAATACGGTGCTGGCGAACCCGCCGAACAGCGTCAATGCGGTCACCGCGCGCCGGTACGCAGCTCCGGTCAGCTGATGCAGCGTGGCAAACGCGGGATCGTACAGACACGCGGCCATCGCGACGCCGGCCAGCGCCCAGCCGACGAAGAGAGTTCCGTAGCCCTTGGCCTGCGCGAGTGTTGCCAGCGCGATCGCGCCGACGATCGAGCCCCAGCAGAGCACGAAGCGCCCGCCTCGGGCGTCGACCAGGCGGCCCACCGCCGGCGACACGATCCCGGAGAGCAGCAGACCGACGGTGAACGCACCGAAGAGCCACGTCGCCGAGATACCCAGCTCACCGCGCATCGCTTCGCCCAGCACGGCGATGGCGTAGAACAGCGTGCCCCACGAGATGATCTGCGCGAGCCCAAGCGCAGGAATCAGCCGCGCGAGCCGGACGGGTATACCGCGTTCGCCGCGCGCCGACACGTGAACCGTTACGCGTTACCCGCGAGAAGATCGAAGAGCGACAGCGCGACGACTTCAGTCGCGCGGTACAGGTCGTCGAGCTTCAAATTCTCGTCAGCCCGGTGCCCGTTGGCCTCGGCGAGTGTGCGCGGGCCCGCGCCATAGAGGACCGTCGGCACACCGGCCGCGCCGTAATGCCTCGCGTCGGTATAGAGGGGCACGCCGTGCGCCGGAATGTCCTCGCCCAGCACCACCCTGGCGTTGCGCCTGATCGCGTCGATGAGCTTGTCCTGCCCCGCGATCGGAACGAACGGAAGTGCGAGCAGAATCCTTCGCACCTCGACCATAACGCCGGGAAAGCGCGCGCCGGACGCGCGAATCTGGCGGGTCAGTGTCGCCTCGACCTCTGCCGCGTTCTCTTCGGGAATGATGCGCCGATCGAGACGGAACACCACGTCATCGGGGACGACGTTGGTGTTGGTGCCGCCGCGAATCAGCCCGACCACGAGCGTCGGCGAGACGATGCCCTCGATGCGCGACCGCACCACCGCATACTGCTTGCGCAATGAGTACAGCTCCGCGAGAATGCCCGTCGCCGCCTCGAGCGCGTCGATACCCTTGTCCGGCTCCGCGGCGTGGCCCGACTTGCCGCGCACCTCGACTTCCAGATGCAGGCAGCCGTTGTGGGCGGTGGTGATGCCATAGGCGAAGCCGGCGGAGATCGCGTAGTCCGGCTTGACCAAGCCTTGCGCGAGGAGCCACGCCGGGCCGATCGCGCCGCCGACCTCTTCATCGTAGGTGAAGTGCAGCTCGACCGTCCCGCGGAGCTTCGCCCCTGCTGCAGCGGCAGCCTTGAGCGCCAGGAGCGCGAACGCGTAGGTCGCGAAGTCCGACTTGGACACCGCGACGCCGCGGCCGACCATCCGGCCATCGCGCACTTCGGCGCCGTATGGATCCGAGCTCCAACCCGCGCCCGGCGGCACGACGTCGCCGTGCGCGTTGCAGGCGATGACGGGCCCCGGTCCGAACCGCTCGCGAACGATCAGGTTGACGCAGCTCACCATCCCGTTCGCCGTCACCGCGTCCTGCGGCACGGGATGGCGCTCCACCGCAAAACCGAGATCTTCCAGCAGCGCGGCGGCGCGCGCCGCGTGCGGCGCGCAATCGCCGGGCGGGTTGTCGGACGGTGTCCTGACCAGCTCGGCGAGAAAACGCACGGCATCGTCGCGGTGGTTCGCGACGAAGGGTGAGATCGCGGCGCGTGGATCGCTCATCCTTTCGCCAACGTTTTCCACTGACGCTTTGGCCGGAAATGCTCGATGAAGCGCAGAAACACGCGCGCCGCAATCTCCGCGTCTGCTTCCGTGATCGCTTCGGCCGGATTGTGGCTGACGCCGCCTCGGCAGCGCACGAACAGCATGCCGATGTCGGCGATCGCGATCATCGCCATGCCGTCGTGGCCCGCGCCCGACGGCAGGCGGCGCACCGGAATGCGCTCGGCTTCGATCGCGGCGCCGAGCTGCTCCTGCAGCCAAGGCGCGCACGCGGCGGTCTTCGCGTCCCACACCGTCTGGATGTCGAGGGCAAGGCTGCGGCGGCGCGCGATGCCGGCGAACGCCTCGTGCATCGCCGCAACGGCGCGCTCGCGCTGTCCGTCGGTCGGCGCGCGCACGTCGAGCGAGAAGCGCACCCGGCCCGGGATCACATTGATCGCTCCGGGCGAGGCCTCGATCTGGCCCACCGTGCCGACCAGCTCGGGTGTAGCACCCGCGGTACGCTCGACCGCGAGCACGCAGTCGGCAGCGGCCGCCAGCGCATCGCGCCGCAGGTGCATCGGCACTGTGCCGGCGTGACCCGCCATGCCGGAGAGTTCGATCGCGTAGCGGTTGCCGCCGTTGATCGCCGTGACTACGCCGACCGGCAAGCCTTCGGCCTCGAGCACCGGACCCTGCTCGATGTGCAGCTCGGCGTAGGCGAGGACTTCGTCGCGGCTGCGCGCGGCGCTCTGGATCGCGCCCGGATCGAGCCCGAACTCGGAGAGCGCCTCGCGCATCGTCCTGCCGGTGGCGTCGGTGCGCTCGAGATTCGCCGGATCGAAGCTGCCCGCAACCGCCCGGCTACCCAGCAGCGTCGCGTTGAAACGCACGCCTTCCTCGTCGGCGAAGCCGATGACCTCTACTGCGAACGGCAAGCGCAACTTCCGACTCGAGAGACTGGCTACGCATTCGATAGCGCTTATCACGCCCAGCATGCCGTCGTACTTGCCCGCGTCGCGCACGGTGTCCAGATGCGAGCCGAGCATCAGGCACGGCAGCCCGGGCCGCTCGCCTTCGTAGCGCCCGACCACGTTGCCCGCCGCGTCGAGTCGAGCGCTCATGCCGGCGTCGCGCATCCATTGCAACACCAGCGTGCTTGCCGCGCGTTGCTGCGGCGAGAGATACACGCGCGTCAGGCCGTCGGCCTGCTCAGAGCAGCGCGCGAGCGCGTCGCAACGTTCGAGGATGCGCGCGGCGGACGGGGTCGGGGTGGCGGTCATGGACGTGGGTGGATCGGTAAGCGAGCGCGTCCGCCTGCCGCGGCGCTCGTCGCGCGCCGCGAGCGGTCGCGCCTACCGCGTTATTTCGGCGCGGGGAACGACAGCGGCGATTCCCTGCGGTTGAAGCTAAAAATGTTAGCACAGCGCTCCGTCCGGACGCCGCGCCGGCGGGAATAATCGTGTCGGACGTAGGCGCCGACTTGCCGCTCTCATTGCCCGCCTCAGCCGCAGCCCCGGGTGAGAAACGCGAACCGCGGGGCTCTTGCTCTGTTCGCAGCGGAATAGACCTCCTGGGAGAGGTGTATGCTTGGCGCACCGACGCGGGCTGCCGGCTGCGGACGCGCTGGACACGGTTCCACCGGAACGACAACCATGAGACTTTCTTCGACGCGATGGAGTCGGGCCATCCCTATGTCCTGACGCTCGACGGGATGATCGGCGCTGATGGTGGGCTGCCACTGATCGAAAACGGCAAAGTCATAGGAGGGATCGGGACGAGCGGCGGCACCGGCGCGCAGGACGCGATCGTTTCGAAGGCCGGAGCCGACACTGTAAAGTGATGTAGCTGTCCAAGAGCAAGAAGCGAAGCCTCGCAGCGATTAGGAACAGCTACGTCATCCCGGGGGAGCGCAGCGAGGCCCGGGATCCAAGTGAGCGCCACGGCGAGCGCATAAGATTTGTGTCCCGGCCTGCGCCGGGACAACGGCAGGGACCACCCCGTCCCCGCGCAAGCGGGGATGGTTATTGCGCCTTTCGCCGGCCTACCTGTGCTTGAACTCCGGCTTGCGCTTCTCGACGAACGCGCGCATGCCTTCCTTCTGATCGTCGAGCGCGAAGGTCGAGTGGAACTCGCGCCGCTCGAACAGCAGCCCTTCCGCGAGTGAGGATTCGTACGCGCGGTTGACCGCCTCCTTGATTTTCAGCACAACCGGCAGCGAAAAGCTCGCGATCTTGGTCGCGACCGCGAAGGCTTCCTCTTCCAGCTTGTCACCCGGCACGACGCGCGCGACCAGGCCCGAGCGCTCGGCCTCGGCGGCGTCGATCATCCGTCCGGTCAGGCACCAATCCATCGCCTTCGCCTTGCCGACCGCGCGCGGGAGCCTCTGTGTGCCACCCATCCCGGGCATCGTGCCGATCGTGATCTCCGGCTGACCGAACTTCGCCGTGTCGGCGGCGATGATGAGATCGCACATCATCGCCAGCTCGCAGCCCCCGCCCAAGGCGTAACCCGCGACGGCGGCGATCACGGGCTTGCGCGTGTGCTTCACCGATTCCCAGCTCATGATGTAGTTGTCGGCGTAGACCTTCTGGGAGTCCCACTCCGCCATCGCGCCGATGTCGGCGCCGGCAGCAAAGGCCTTGTCGTTGCCGGTGATGACGATCGCGCCGATGCCCGGATCGGCGTCGAACGCGGCGAGCGCCGACGCTAACTCGGCCGCGAGCGCGTCGTTGAGCGCGTTCATGCGTTGCGGGCGATTGAGGCGGATTACGCCGACGCGAGCATGGGTCTCGATGAGGATGTTCTGATAGCTCATTGCGGCTCCGGGAAGCGGGTTGCGAGTCGGAATACGACGAAGAACGCATCCTAATCGACCGCCGCGGCCGCGTCACCCTGTCCGCCCGCGGCTTAGGACGCGAGTGTCTGCCCTACGATATCCTCTCGTGCCGCCGCCATCGCCGCGCGCAGCAGGTCCATATCGCCGATGTGGTTGGCGAGCAGCAGGACGAGCTTAGCGTTGACCAGCGCGCTCTGCTCGTCGGTCAGGTCGCGATGCAGGTCGATCAGCTCCTGGTAGAAGTCGTCGGGCGACGAGATGTTCGATTCGGTGTTGAGCATGATCGAGGCAGTCAGTGGAGGTATTGGCCCGTCGCGCGGGCGATTGCGGCACGCACGCGAGCGAGATCGAACGTGCGCCAGCGCGCGCAGACGTGCTGATCGGGCCGGAAGAGATACGCCGTCTCCGGACGCGCGTCGTAACGCTCGGCGAGCATGCCGGTCGGATCGGCGATGCGGCGCGCCATTGCCGGCGACGCGCCGGGCGGCGCGCCGACGAGCACGCTGTTGCAACCGATCGCGTCCGCCGCCAACAGTTTGAGGCCCCGCAATACGGCTTCCGACGGAGATGCGGTGAACATAAGCAGCGTGAAACCGTCGCCGAGGTAGTCGAGCAGCCACTCGCCGCGATCGCCCGTTACCGGCGCATCGACTGCCGGCGCTCCCGGCACCATCCGGCCCGCGAACGGCTCCGGGTCGGGCGTGTTGAGCGGCGAATCCGCGAGCGTCGCGGGCACCGACAAGCGCCCGCTGTTGACCAGCCGGCGCGCGAACGGGTATCGCTTCGCAAGCACCAAGACCGCATCGCGAAACGTGCGGCTCACGCTGCTCTTGGGGGTGATGAAATCGGTGCTGCGCGTGGAGTTGCGGATGTTCTCGTCCGCGGCGAAGGTGCGCTCGGCATCGAAGCTGTCGAGCAGCCGCTCGGGTGCCTGGCCCGCGAGCACCAGCTCGAGCTTCCAGCCCAGATTGTCGACATCCTGGATGCCGCTGTTCGCGCCGCGGGCGCCGAAGGGCGACACCAGATGCGCCGCGTCGCCGACGAACAGCGCGCGGCCGTGGCGGAACGAGCGCATGCGCCGGCACTGGAACGTGTAGACACTCGCCCATTCGATCTCGAAGCGCGCATCCTCACCCAGCATCGCGCGCAACCGCGGCAACACGCGCTCCGGCTTCTTCTCCTCCTCCGGATCGGCGTCCCAACCGAGCTGGAAGTCGACGCGCCAGACGTCGTCGGCCTGACGATGCAACAACGCGGACTGATGACGGTGAAACGGCGGGTCGAACCAGAACCGTCGCTCGGCGGGAAAGTTCGACGTCATGTGGATGTCGGCGATCAGGAACCGGTCGCGGAAGACCTGCCCCTCGCTTTCCAATCCCAGGATGCCGCGGATCGCGCTTTTCGAGCCGTCGGCGACGATCAGCCAATCGCCCTGAAGCGCGTACTCGCCGTCGGGGGTCGCGACGCGCAACGCGATCCGATCGTGATGCGGCGCGACCCCGACGACCTTGTGGCGCCAGCGCAGCTCAGCGTCGGGCAACTCGGCGGCGCGCTCGACTAGGAATTGCTCGACGTAATACTGCTGCAGGTTGATGAACGATGGCCGCCGATGCCCCGGCTCGGGCAGCAGGTCGAACTGGTACACCTGCTCGTCGCGAAAGTACACGCGGCCGACGTTCCAGGACACGCCCTTCCGGACCAGGCGCTCGCCGCAACCCAGGCGATCGAGGATCTCCAGCGTGCGCTTGGCCCAGCAAATCGCGCGCGAGCCGACGCTGACGGTGTCGTCCTCGTCGAGCACCAGCACGTCGATGCCACGCAGCGCCAAGTCGATCGCGGCGGTCAATCCCACCGGACCCGCGCCGGCGACGATCACCGGCCAGTGATGCGGCGAGCCGGTGAGCTCGGTGGGCTTGGTGTACGGATAGACGGGTGGACTATAGGTCTTCACAATGCTGGGGACAGCCGTTCATGGTTCGACAAGCCTGTCCTGAGCGAAGTCGAAGGGCTCACCACGAACAGCTGTTAGCGTTTCGTTCGCCCTGAGCCTGTCGAAGCCTGCTCGGAGCTTCGACGAAGGGGACGAATCCGAACAAGCTAACCCTCCAACGCCTGCCACAGCTCCTTGTCCCGCTCCGCCGTCCAGATGCGCGGATCGCGATACTGCGTTGCTTCGTCGTACGCGCGGGAGACGTCGAACGGCAGGCAGTGATCGAAGATGACCCACTGGCCAAAGCGCGGCTTGAGCGCGGCGTAGGTATCCTTGTAGACCGACCGGAGATCCTTGCCCGCGGCGGCGCCCCGCTTCACAGCGCCGAACATCGCGGTGATGAATTCGCGCGTTCCGTCGAGACCGGCTTGCACCGCCTGTGGCGTCTGCAGCGATGCGCCGCGGCCCGGCACGAGCTTCGCAGGTTTCAGCGCCGCAATCGCGTCGAGCGTCGCCGGCCAATCGGTCAGGTACGCGTCGCCCGTGTACGGCGTCGCGCCGTACTCGACCAGGTCGCCCGAAAAGAGGATTTTCTCCTGCGGCAGCCAGACCACGGTATCGCCCTTGGTGTGGCCGCGCCCGAGCTGCATGATCTCGAGTTGCAGCTTGCCCAGCCCTAGCGTCAGGCGCTGCTCGAACACGAGCGTCGGCCAGGTGAGCCCCGGGACCGATTCGACGGCCTGGAAGAGCCGCGGGAAGCGCTCGATCTCGCTTTTCATATCCTGCGCGCCGCGTTCGACGATGAGGTCGTAAGTGTCGCGGCTGGCGATGATATGTTCAGGGTTGTAACCCGACGCGCCGAGCACACGCACCGCATGGTAGTGCGACAGCACGACCCATTTGATCGGCTTGTCGGTCACCTCCCGGATGCGCCGGATCACGTCCTGCGCCATCACCGGCGTGGCCTGCGTGTCGATCACCATCACCGCCTGATCGCCGATCACGATGCCGGTATTCGGGTCGCCCTCGGCGGTGTACGCGTACGCGTGCTCGGAGAGCTTGTCGAAGCTGACCTGCTTCTCTTCCAGGTCGGCCTGCGACGCGAATTTCTTCTCGCTCATGGTAAGGGACCTCGCGCGGCGTCAGGCACTGCCCGGGTGCGCAGGCGCGTAGCAGAAGTCCGCAGTGTGGCCCGAGCAGTCGGAATTTTCAATCCGTAAGTGGCAGTGGCGTGCCACGATGGACCGTTCGTGGTGAGCCTCTCGAACCACGGACCGCCGTTCGCCCCCCTCGCCGAAGCTCAGACAGGCTTCGACAACCTCAGGGCGAACGGCTTATGCGCCGCGACGGATCGAGAGTCAGCCGCCGTATTTCCGGATCAACGCCTTCGCCTCGTCGTACAAGGCCTGACCGTTGCCGCCCTTCGCCACGGCGTCGGCGATCCATTCCTTGACCACGCCTTCGGTCGCCTTCTGCCACCGGTCGTACTCGGCTGGCGACAGCGTGTCGAACACCCCGCCCGCCGCGGCGGCGAGCTTCTTGCCGGGCTCGGTCGTGGCGTCGAATGCCTTGCCGATCATCTTCGATGTTTCCAGCCCACTGTTGGCATCGATCACCTTCTTGAGATCCGGCGGTAGCCCATCGTACTTAGCCTGGTTCATCGCCACAACGAAGATCGAGTTCGACATGCGCGGCCGGTCCGGCGTGTTGTCCAGGTGATACTTGGCCACTTCCTGGAGCTTGATCGCCGGCACGATTTCCCACGGCACCATCGTGCCGTCGATGACACCCTTGGAGATCGCTTCGGTCACCTGAGGTACCGGCATCTGCACGGGCACCGCCCCGAGCGCAGCGAGAAACTTGGTGCCTATGCGCGTCGGGGCGCGCACCTTGAGGCCCTTGAGCTCATCCATCGTCTTCACTTCTTTGCCTGAGAAGTGCAGCAGCGAGCCGTCGTGCAAGTGCGCCGCAATCAGCTTGACGCCCTTGAACTCGTCGAGCGAGTTCTTCTGCACGTATTCCCAGAAAGCGGGACTGCCGACCTCGGCGTTCTTCGCCATGAACGGCAGCTCGAACACTTCGGACTTGATGAACCGCCCGGCCTGGTAGGTCGGCAGCGTCCAGACGATGTCGGCTACACCGTCGCGCGCCTGGTCGAACAGTTGCGGCGGCGTGCCGCCGAGCTGCATCGCCGGGTAGATCTGGCACTTGATCCTGCCACCCGACTCCTTGCCGATCTTGTCGCACCAGGGCGTGAAGAACTGCGTCTGGATCGTCGACTGCGGCGGCAGGAAATGGTGGACCTTCAGCACGAGCTCTTGTGCACTCGCGCCAGTCGCAAGCAGCGCCAGCGTCACGGCGCCGAACAGGTACAGCCAACTCGAACGTTTCATGGGTCTCCTCCTTGCAAGGATCAGCGTTTGAACGTGTGCACCAGGTACAACGAGATGATCGGGAAAAGCACCAGCAGCACGATACGCAAGCCGTCTGAGATCAGGAACGGGACGACGCCTTTGAAAGTCTCGGTGAGCGGCACGTCCTTCGCGAGCCGGTTGATGATGTAGACGTTCATGCCCACGGGGGGATGGACGAGCCCGATCTCTACCACCATCAGCGCGAGGATGCCGAACCAGATCGACTTGTCCTCCAGCGACAGCCCTGAGAAGTCCAGCGCCATCACCATCGGGTAGAAGATCGGGATGGTGAGCAGGATCATCGCCAGCGCATCCATCACGCAGCCCAGGAAGATGTAGATGATGAGGATCATGGCCATGACGAGAAGCGGTGCGAGCCCGCTCACCTTGACCCAGTTGGCCAGCTCGACGGGCATCTGCGAGATCGCCAGCGTCGTGTTTAGCATGTCGGCGCCGAGCAGCACCAGGAAGATCATCGCGGTCGCCTGCGCCGTGCCGAGGGCGCTCTCGATCAGCCCATGGGCACGCATGCCGCCGCCCGTCACTGCGAGGACGCCGCAGGCCGCCGCGCCGATCGCCGCGGCCTCGGTCGGGTTGGCCCACCCGCCGTAGATGCCCACGATCACCACCAGGAACACCAGCAGCACCGGCAGCACCTGCAGGGTGCTGCGGAGGCGCTCGCCCCATTGCGCCCGTACGCCGGCGGGGCCGGCTTTCGGATTGAGCGTGACCACGATGCGCACGACCAGCATGTAGCCCAGCATCGCGATGATCCCGGGCAGCACGGCCGCCATGAACAACTTGCCGATCGACTCCTGGGTCAAGATCGCGTAGATCACGAGCGGCACGGAGGGCGGGATCATGATGCCGAGTGTGCCCCCGGCAGCGAGCGCGCCGGTCGCTAGCGAACCCGAGTAGCCGCAGCGCCGCAGCTCGGGTAGCGCCACCTGCCCCATCGTCGCCGCGGTCGCGAGCGAGCTGCCGCAGATCGCGCCGAAGCCGGCGCAGGCGCCGATCGCCGCCATCGCCACCCCGCCCTTGCGGTGCCCCATGTACGCGCTCACGAACCGGAACAGCGCGCGCGAGAGCCCGCCGTGGGTGGCGAACTGCCCCATGAGAAGGAACAGCGGGATCACGACCAGGTCGTAGTTGGAGAGCCGCGCGTAGGCGAGATTCTTGAGCGAGTTGAGCAGCGCCGCGAGGTTTCCGGTCAGGTAGAGGTAGCCGCCTGCGCCGACCATGAACATCGCGATCCCGATCGGCACGCGCACGAGCATCAACGCCAGCATCACGCCGAAGATCACGAACCCGACTTCGATGCCGCTCATCGCGAATCTGGCTCCCTCGCGCGAAGCGCCGCACGCACGGAGTGCACACAGAGGTAGAAACCGGCGGCAGCGAGCAGCGCAAAGCCCGGCACCATCAGCGCCTGCGCGATCCACACCGGGGCGCCGAGGACCGCGGAGGTCTCGCCGACCTCCCTGATCGCCAGCGCGCCCGCACCCGCCCTCCAGGCGATCAGCGCGCCGAACAGCCCGACCAGCAGCGAGCCGAAGGCATCGAGCAGGGAGACCAGCCACGGCGCCAGATTGTGCGTGAAGAAATCGACCTTCACGTCTCCACGCACGAGGTGGCAGTACGCGAAGAACGACGCCGCCGCGAACGCGGCGCACATCTGCAGCAGCTCGACGTCGCCCGGGACGGTCCAACCGAAGAGCTTCCGGCCGACGATCGACACGATCTCCATGACCACGAGCCCGACGAAGACGAGCCCACCGGCGATGGCCACATATTTGGCGATAGTGAGCAGCAGCCGGCCCCCAGGCCCGAAGCTGCCCGGAGACACTTGCTCACCGCCTACAGCCTGACTCATCACCCTCCCCGCGATCGTCGGCAACGACTCGTTCTGTAGGCCGGCGAGGCTTGTTCCATCACTCGAACAACTTACGGATCATCTC
>JBGPYP010000414.1:0-2096 GCA_041493285.1 Casimicrobiaceae bacterium | reverse complement strand
GGAGTTTGTTTGAGCACGGTTTCTCCCGGGCGACAAAAAGGGGCGAAACCATCGCCATCGGTTTCGCCCCGTCTGTCCTTTTACCTGAGAGATTGCGGCGCGCGATGCTGCTCGCGCCGGATGCCCCTTCGGTGGGCCGCCGGCCTTGCCGGACGACCGCTCTCCAGATTGGTTGCTGCGCCCGCGCAGTCCCGGGTGCCTGAGCGATTGCGGGAGTTACGCCTTCGGCGGCGGCGGGGTCACGACGACCGAGCCGCGCTCTCCTGCGCGGGAGAGCCAAGATTACCGGCGGGCGCGCGCCTTGTCAAAAAGCGGCGCCGCGCCGACTCGCCACGCGCGATCCCCACGCTACGGGTGCCGGGCTCGCGCCAGCGGCCTCCTTGGTCCCTCAGCGCTACCTGTTCTGTCGAGCGTCGGCCGCCGCGCCGACTCGCGGACGCTCGACCCCCGCAAGCGGGCGAGCCGCTTGCGGGTCCCCTCTCGCTGCTCGCGTCGCTACTTCTTGAGCGTCAGGATCCAGTCGACGAGGCTCTTGATGTCCGCGTCGGAGGCCTGCGCGTTCGGCGGCATCGGAATCTGGCCCCAGACGCCGACGCCGCCCTTCTTGACCTTGTCGGCGAGCTTGGCCGCAGCGGCAGCATCGCCCTTGTACTTCGCCGCGACCTCCTGATAAGCGGGGCCGATGATCTTCTTGTCGACCGCGTGACAGGCGGCGCAACCCGCTTTTTTCATCAGTTCATCGGCCGCCTTGTTGTCGAGCGCGGCGTTCGCACCGCCCGCGACGAACAGGCCGGCGGCGAGCAGCATCCCGTAGTGCTTCATTCGCATCTCCAGTGGAAAAAACTAAAAGGAAAATCGGCCGTCATCGTACCGTAACCGCCGCCGCCGCGCCAGATTGCGCGCGGCGGCTCACGGCGAAGCGGCGATCGCGGCCTCGAGCGCTTCCAGCGTATGGATCGGTGGCAGGCACGACGTTCCGGTGCACGCCCAAGCGGTCGCGGCTCCTGCGCCGGCTTCGTGCGGCCGCGACAGCGCACCCGGCAACTCACCCTCGCGGGACAGGTCCAGCGTGCGCACGCGCGGTCGATACGTTCGCTCCAGCAGGCGCTGCCACGCTGCGCACGTCGCCGGATCGCCGCGAAGCAGCACGCTCGTCGGCAGGGCCAGCGAGTCTTCGAGCGCGATCAGCAGCGACGCGACCCCCGAGGGGCGTTCGCCCAGTTCGCGCGCGAACGCGCGCAGCGTCCGCTCCGCCGCGGCAACGTAGCGCGGCTCGCCCAGCCAGTGGCCGAGCGTCAGCAACGCCTGCGCGGCGATGCCGTTGCCTGCGGGCGTCGCGTTGTCGTGCGCGGGCTTGGGGCGATGGATCAGCGCCTCGTGATCGTGGCTGGTGAAGAAGAAGCCGCCGTTCGCGGGGTCTCCGAAGCGCTGGAGCAGCGCGTCAGCGATTTCTATCGCCCAGTCGAGTTCCTGTCTGCGAAAGCCCGTCTGCATCAACTCGAGGAGCGCGGCGAGCAGATACGCGTGATCGTCGAGATAGGCGTTGAGATGGGCCCGGCCGTCCTTGTACGTGGCCAGCATCCTCCCGTCGTGCCAAAGCGCGCCGCGCAGGAAGTCGGCGGCGCGCCGCGCCGCGTCCCGCCACTCCGTCTCGTCGAACACGCGCGCCGCTCGAGCCAGCGCGCCGATCATGAGCGCGTTCCACGCGGTGAGCACCTTGTCGTCGCGGCCCGGGTGCACCCGCAGCTCGCGTGCGGCGAAGAGTTTTCCCCGCGCCAGCGCGAGCCGCATCTCCGCGGTCGCGACCGTGATTCTCAGCTCAGGAGCGAGCTCAGCGAGCGGCACCGCGATCCGCAGATGCCACGCGGCGTGCTCGAAGTTGGGTGGCCGGTCGAGCCCCCAATGCCGGCGCGCGACCACCCACTCCTCGGCCGTGAGCAGCGCCTCGACCGCGTCGGGTGTCCAGACGTAGAACTTGCCTTCCTCGTGCTCGCTGTCCGCGTCGACGCTGGAGTAGAACGCGCCTTCAGGGGCTTGCATGTCGCGCAGCGTCCACTCCGCGATCCCGCGCGCGGCGCGCGCGAATGCGGCCTCGC
>JBGPYP010000287.1:0-3520 GCA_041493285.1 Casimicrobiaceae bacterium | reverse complement strand
CGCGTCGCGCCGTCGACCTCGGCGGCCTCGTAGAGCTCGCGCGGGATCGTCTGCAGGCCGGCGAGCAGCATCAGCGCCATGAACGAGGATGCCTTCCAGATGATCGCGATGCAGATCGCCGCCATGGCGAGACTGGGCTCCGTGAGCCACGCAAGCGGCTCGACGCCGAGGCGCGACAGCACGTCGTTCACGATCCCCTGTTGGTATTCGAAGAACCAGCGGAAGATGAGGCCCGAGAACACCAGCGGCAGCGCCCAGGGCAGCAGCAGACCGAGCCGCACCGGCCACTTGCGACGGAACGGCATGTTGGCCAGCAGTGCCAACCCCAGTCCGACCAGGAGCGCGCCCGGCACGGTAACGACGGTGTAGATCGCGGTGTGCAGCACCGTGTCGCGGAACCGGTCGTCGTCGAACGCTTTGGCGTAGTTCTCGAAGCCGACGAAGGGCTCGCCCTTCCACGGCTCCGCGAGGTGGATGTCGAAGAAGCTGTTCCAGACGAGCTGCCCGATCGGGTAGACGACGATCAGCAGCAGGAGCAGCGCGGCGGGCGCTAGCAGCAGGAAGCCGAGGCCGCGCTCGGAGAGGCCTCTGCGCCGGGTCACGGCAATAGGTGGCATTCGAGGAGCCCGTCGCCAAGCCGGATCGTCCCTCTCCCGTTTGTGGGAGAGGAAGCGAATCGCCCGCGCGTGGAACGTCAGCGGTAGATCGGTCCCAGGCGATTCTTCATGTCGTTGAGCGCGGTATCGGTCGTCTTCGTCCCCGAGAGATACGCGTTCATGTTCGAGCGGATCGCGTCGGACACTTCGGTATAGCGCGGCGTGACCGGTCGCGATTTTGCGCCCTCGACGACCAGCAACGCGTCGGCGAACCAAGGATTCGCTTTGAGCACCTCCGGATCCTTGTACACCTGCGGAAACACCGGCAGGTTGGACGCGAGGATCGCCATCGTCTTCGACACCTCGGGCGACGACAGGTAACGCGCGAACCTCACCGCCTCCGCCTTGTTCTTCGAGAATGCCGAGACCGCCACCTGCCACCCGCCGATGCAGGTCGCGCTCCGGCCACCCTTGTCGGCGGGCAGCGTCGTGACCCCGACCTTGCCCTTGACCTTGGTGTCGGCGTCATTCTCGACGCGATTCCAGAAATAGCCCCAGTTCTGCGCGAAGAGCACGTTGCCGGCCTGGAAGTCGACGCGGACGCGGTCGGTGGCGATCTCGCCGATGTTCTTCGGCAGCACGCCGGCAACCTTCAGGCGCCCCATCAGCTCGAAGGGCTTGCGCGCCTCCGGCGCGTCCAGGTTGGGCTTGCCGTTCTTGATGAGCTCACCCCCGGCACCCCAGAGCGGAACGAGGTACGTGCAGACGGTGCCTTCAATCGGCGCGCCCGCGGTCGAGAATCCCTGCAGCTGCGGATTGTTCTCGCCCTTGATGACGATCTGCGCCGTTTCCATCAACTCGTCCCAGGTCTTCGGCGCCGGGCGCTTGTATTTCTCGAGCAGATCCTTGCGGTAGTAGAGGAACTGCGCGTCCGCAAAGAAGGGCAAGGCGACGAGCTTGCCGTTGACCTGGTCGGCCTCGGCGTAGGCCTTGAGATACGTCGGCAGCAGCTTGGCCTTGTCCGCGCCGAGGTAGCTGTCGAGCGGCTCGGCCCAGCCGGCGGCCGCCCACTGCGCCGGACGAATGACGTCGATCAGCATCAGATCGAGCGCCGAATCCTTCGCTGCGAGGACCGTATTGAGATACTGCTGCTGCGCCTCCGAGGTCGCGCCGCCGACTTCGATTTCGATCTTCACGTTCGAGTTTTTCTTCTGGTATTCGTCGGCGACCTTGCGCATCACGTCCGGGCGCTGCTGTCCGCCCGTGAACATGTGGAGCGTCGTCTGCGCCACGGCCGTCACCGCGAAGCAGGACCCGAAAACAACTGCGACCAGCGTGCGATAGATCTTCATCCGTTCCTCCTCAGACCCTCGAGTTTCACTCGTTCACTTATTCGCTTGTTCACTCGTGCACTCACTCACCGATTCCCGCGCTCACCCGCCGCTCGTCTGCGCCAACCCGGCATCGACGATCAAATCGTGGCCGGTGATCCCGCGCGCATCGTCCGAAGCGAGAAACAGCACCGCGCGCGCGACGTCGTCGCCGTTGAGCCGGAACTTGAGGCATTGCCCTTCGAGGAACTCGCGTTCCATCTCGGCCGTGATCCACAGCGCGCGCTGCCGCGGGGTGTCGATCGCGCCTGGAACCAGCGAATTCACGCGGATGTGGCTCGAACCCAGCTCTCGCGCCAGCGTCCGCGTCATCCCGTGGATCGCCGCTTTCGCGGCAGTATAGGCGACCATGCCGGTCGTGCCGCGCATCCACGACACCGAGCCCAGATTGATGATCGACCCGCCACCCGCGCGCACCATTCCGGGAACGACCGCCTGCACGGCGAAAAAATGATGCCGAAGATTGATCGCGAACTGGTTATCCCAGTACTCGGGCGTCACGGCCTCGAGCTGGTGCCGATCGTCGCGCGCGGCGTTGTTGACGAGCACGGTGATCGGCCCCCAGTCGCGCTCGATCGCGGCAAGCAACGCGCGCAGCGCGCCGATGTCGCGCACATCGCAGGCGTCGTAGCGCACCGTCGCCGGCGCGAGGCGCGCAACCAGTACCCACGAGGACTCGTTGGCGACATCGCAAAACGCCACGCGCGAGCCCTGCTGCGCGAAGCGGGCGACGATTTCGGCGCCGATGCCCGAACCGCCGCCCGAGATGAATACGACGCGACCGGCGAGGCTCGGGTAGGTAGCCATCGAAGTCGCGGGCGCGGGCGAGGCAGCCATGAACGCTTATCTATAGCACAGAGCGGAGTTCGGTGTGAAGCGCGGCTCCGGAGCTACAATGGCGGCCGCAGGCAAGCCCCGCAAAGGAATCCAGTGACCGAAAATCGAATACCGCCCACGACGCTCTCCGTCAGCGACGATCGCAACAGCGCCGGCGTGCAGATCGGCAGCGAGACCCTCGTTCTCGACGCGGCCGCGCTGGAGAACCTGATCGGCCATCTCGGCGCGTTGCGGGTTCAGCGGCAGCCGCCGGTCGCGCCGGAGCCGCCGCAGGATGGCACGTTTCTGCAGATCAACGCGCCGGTTGTCGAGGTCATGCGCACGCCGGACGGTGAGTCGGTGGGCCTGCTGGTGCGCACGCCGACCTACGGCTGGATCGGCTGCGCGTTCCGAATCGCCGACGCGTGCAAGATCGGCAAGTATTTGATCGCGCTGCCGCAACTCGGCGCCGCGTAACGCCGCCAACGTTCCCCACTCGAGGACGATCGATGGACCTGCCCGTCAACCATTTCAAGCGCGCCATCGCCGCCGGCAAGACACCTGTCGGCGCGTGGCTGGTCAGCGCCGCGCCGTCGGCCGCCGAGGCGTTGGGCTGCATCGGCTTCGACTTTCTGGTCGTCGACATGGAGCACACGCCGCTCGATACGCCGCAGATGATCGGCATCCTGCAGGCGATCGCGGGAACACCCGCACAGG
>JBGPYP010000042.1:0-13045 GCA_041493285.1 Casimicrobiaceae bacterium | reverse complement strand
TTGGCGGCCAGGCAAGGCGCGAGACCGCAACCGTAGTTCGTGCTACGGTGAGGTCGAGCAGCGCAGCATGGGCGCCGCTTTGGCCAATGAGGCGCTGCGACCTATCGAGCGAATTTCTGAGTCAGCATACCAAGTCCGCGGGAGATTCCTTGCACTTCGCTCGCAGCTTCGCCGCCGCACTTCTCTGCGTCAGCTTCGCTGCGGGCGCCGCCGATCCCGGCAAGGTTCTGCGCACCGCGTTCTCGATTGCCGAGACGAGCTTCGATCCGGTCCTCGCCTGGGACGCGGCTTCGGACTCGATCGTCGAGGAAATCTCGGAGTCGATGCTCGAGTACGAATACCTGGCGCGGCCGGTCAAGCTCGCCCCGCTGACGCTCGAGCGCCTGCCGGAAGTCTCCGACCATGGGGCGACGTACCTTTGCCGCGTGCGCAAAGGCATCTTCTTCGCGCCGGATCCCGTGTTCAAGGGCAAGCCGCGCGAGCTCATCGCGGCGGATTACGCATACTCGCTCAAGCGGCTGCTCGATCCTGCGCTGCGTTCTCCGTGGACGTGGGTCCTCGAAGGCAAGCTCGTCGGCGGCGACGCGTTGCAGGCCGCGGCCAAGAAAAGCGGCCGGTTCGATTACGACGCTCTGATCGCCGGGCTCGAAGTCGTCGATCGCTACACGCTGCGCATCCGGCTGACGCAGACCGACTACACGTTTCCTTATATTCTTGCGATGCCCGCGACTGCGGCGGTCGCGCGCGAGGTCGTCGAGGCTTATGGCAACGACTTCGGCGCGCATCCGGTCGGGACCGGACCGTATCTGCTCCGCGAGTACCAGCGCAGCAACCGCATTGTCCTCGAGGCAAACCCGGGCTTTCGCAAAGCCATCTTCGACGAGCCCGTCCCCTCGAACCGGGACGACGCGGCGATCGCGCGCGTGCTCAGAGGCAAACAGTTGCCGCTGATCGGCCGCATCGAAATCTCGGTCATCGAGGAGGGCCAGCCGCGCTGGCTCGCGTTCCTGAAGCGCGAAGTCGATTGCTTGCAGCCGTTCCCGCTCGATTTCGTGGCCGAATTGCTCAACAATGGAAAGCTCAAGTCCGAGCTAGCGGCGAAAGGTATTCGCCACGAGCTGCTCTTGCGACCGAACACCTGGTGGGCGTATTTCAACATGGAAGACCCGGTCGTCGGCGGCTACACACCGGAGAAGATCGCGCTGCGGCGCGCGATCGGCATGGCGTTCAACACCGACGAGTTCATCCGCGTGCTCTACCATGGTCGCGCGGTTCCCGCGCAAGGCCCCGTTCCGCCCGACATCGCGGGCTACGATCCCGGACACAAGACACAGGCGCAGGGCTACGATCCGACCGCGGCACGCGCGCTGCTCGACCGCTTCGGCTACAAGGATCGCGACGGCGACGGCTACCGCGAGCTGCCCGACGGCAAGCCGCTCGCCATCGAGCACTGGTCGACGCCGACCTCGCGGGAGCGGCAGATCGACGAGCTGTGGAAAAAGAACATGGACGCGATCGGTATCCGGATGGTGTTCAAGAAGGACAAGCTGCCCGAGCTGCGCAAGATGGCGCGCGCCGGCAAGCTGCAGATGCGCCAGGACGGCTGGAACGCCGATTACCCCGACGCCGAGAACTTCATGCAGCTCCTTTACGGCCCGAACATCGGCCAGTCCAACGACTCGCGCTTCAAGCTGCCCGAGTTCGACCGCCTTTACGACGAGGCACGCAAGCTCACCGACTCACCCGAGCGCACACGGCTCTACAATCGCATGACCGATCTCGTCGTGGCGTATGCGCCGTGGAAGCTCACGCACCATCTGCTCGAGGATCACGTGCTGCAGCCGTGGGTCGTCGGTTACAAGGCGCACCCGATCCGCGCCGACATCTGGAAGTATCTGGATATCGACCCGAGCCAGAAGCCGCGTTAGCCAAGCAACGGGTATGTTTCCCTATCCGCGGACCAGGAAGCCGTGCGGCTTGGCTACTGCTTTGGCGCCGAAT
Source organism: Casimicrobiaceae bacterium (assembly GCA_041493285.1). GTDB lineage: Bacteria > Pseudomonadota > Gammaproteobacteria > Burkholderiales > Casimicrobiaceae > PALSA-1003. The sequence continues at coordinate 11,044 of JBGPYP010000042.1, read as the reverse complement.
ACGGCGCGCACTGCGTGAGCGCGACCTCGGTCGCGGTCGTCGCGTCGAGCAGGATCAGGTCGGTGCCTTTGCCGCGCAGCTCGAGGGTGCCATTGGAAAAGCGCACGCCCGACGCCGCGGGTATCTGATAGAGCGAGATCCGGTCTCCGCTGGGCATCAGCATCCGCGCCATGCCCATGTCGAAGCGGATGACCAGCCGCTCGCCCTCGAGAAGGCAGACGTAGGTATTCTTCGCCGCCTCCTGCTCTTCCTTGCTCACTTTGTCGGCGCAACCGGCGAGCGCTGCGGCGATGACGATCGCGTGAACCAAACGCATCCGGTGATCTCCTGGGACGTGGTGGATTCGGGGCGGAGAGGATAGCACTGTCGCCGCGGTGCGGCGCGCTCGGGCGGCGCGCAGGTGACCCCGGTGCGCGTCAGTGCACTTCATCGCACAACCGCGCCGACCGCTCGCGCCCGCCGGCCTGCGGCTTGAGCACGAACGCACAGCGGTCGTAGCCCTCGTTGGCGAGCGCCGTTGCCACGGCGCGCAGCGACTCCGGGTCCAGTGTCGGCTCGCGCGCGATCACCCGCCCGTAGCGCAGCGACGGATCGCCGATCGCGAGCCATCGATATTCGGGCCCGGCCGCGACGACGATCTGGTTGCGGCCGAACGGATACCACCAGATGCCGAGCTGGTGGACGAAGGTCACCTTGAGCACCGCGGGAAGGTCGTGGTCGGGGGATCGGCCGCGGCCCTCGGTCTCCTCGACGCCGCCATCGTGGCGCCGGCAGCGGTTGCGGACGATGAGCGCGCCGCCGTCCTCCGGCGCGTACTCCAGCTGCACGTCGCGCTGGCACTTGTTCCCGAAGAAGCCGGGGATGGCGGCGATCTCGTACCAGCGACCGTGATAGCGGTTCACGTTGAACTCGGCGACCGGCGTGAGAGCGACCGCGGGCATGGTCGACGCCACGACCAGCAGCGGAATCGAGATCCAGCGCATCACCTGTCCTTCACGCTTTGTTTACGCGGTTCGGCCGCAATCTTGTCGCTATTTTGACAGCGATCCGCCTAAATTGCAGCCATCGCCTGCGTGCGGAGGATGCGTCGTGGATTGGACATTCGTCAGGCGTTCGCCGCGCAACGCGAGACTACAGACACTGTGGGCCGATTCACGCTCGACGCCGAAGGCCGAACGCTCAACCGCCTTCAACAATCGACGACGTTCACCGCGAGCCCCCCGAGCGAGGTCTCCTTGTACTTCGCCATCATGTCGCGCCCGGTGTCGTACATCGTCTTGATCACGGTGTCGAGCGCGACGCGATGCGTGCCGTCGCCGCGCAAGGCCAGCGACGCGGCGTTGATCGCCTTCACCGCGCCCATCGCATTGCGCTCGATGCACGGGATCTGCACCAGGCCGGCGACCGGATCGCAGCTCATGCCGAGATGGTGCTCGATGCCGATCTCCGCCGCGTTCTCGATCTGCGCGTTGCTGCCGCCGAGCGCCGCGGCGAGTCCCGCTGCCGCCATCGAGCACGCGACACCGACTTCGCCCTGGCAGCCAACCTCGGCGCCGGAGAGCGACGCGTTGCGCTTGCACAGCCCGCCGACCGCCGCCGCGGTCAGCAGGAAGGCAACGATACCGTCTTCGTTGGGGTATTCGTGAAACTCGCGGTAATAGCGAATCACCGCCGGAATGATGCCTGCCGCCCCGTTGGTCGGCGCGGTGACCACCCGGCCGCCGGCGGCGTTTTCCTCGTTGACGGCGATCGCGTAGACGCTGGCCCAGTCGATCGCCTCGGTGGGGCTCTGCTCCTTACGCGCGCGACGGGCGAGCAGCGACTCGGCCAGGCCCTTGGCGCGCCTGCGCACGTTGAGGCCGCCCGGCAGCACGCCGTCGTGCCGCATGCCGCGTTCGATGCCGTCGTTCATCACCGCCCAGCGCTCGAGCAACCCCGAGCGCACCTGTTCCGGACTGCGCAACGCCAGCTCGTTCACGCGCATCATCTCGGGAATGCGCTTCTTCGACGCGCTGCCGTGCGCGAGCAGCTCTGCGGCGCTGGCAAAGGGGTAGGGGACGTGCAGCACCTTGGGCGGCTCTCCGACCCGCTGTGCCTCGGCTTCATCGACGACGAAGCCGCCGCCGATCGAGAAATAGATCTTGCGCAACACGATCGCGCCAGCAGCGTCGTACGCGGTGAAGCGCATCCCGTTACTGTGGAACACCAGCGTCTTGTCGATGCGAAAGCGCAGGTCGTCCTGCTCGCGGAACGGGATCTGCCGCCGGCCGTCGAGCCGCAGCGCGTGCTGCTCGCGGATGTGGCGCACCTTGGACTCGACCTTATCGGGATCGATGCGGTCGGGCGCTTCGCCGGACAGGCCGAGCAGTATCGCGCGATCGGTGCCGTGGCCGCGCCCGGTCAGCGCCAGCGAGCCGTAGAGATCGACGCCGACGCGCTCGGTGAGATCGAGCTTGCCGTCTGCGGCAATCTCGTGGACAAAGCGCAAAGCCGCGCGCATCGGCCCGACAGTGTGCGAGCTCGACGGTCCTAGACCGATCTTGAACAGATCGAAAGCGCTGACGAACATCGCGGCTTGGCGGTGATAGACTGGGTCGCCATGATACTCCCGGCACGAGTGAGAGGGTGGCGCCGCCTGGCGGTCGCAGCCCTCTGTGCGGCGGGCGCTGCCGCAACGGCTCTCGCGGCAGCGGCCCCTGACCCCGCGGGCGACGTCGGCTGGCAGGCGTACCGGCGCGGCGACTTCGCTCAAGCGCTCGGCGCGTACGAGGCCGCAGCGCGGAAGGGCGACCGCCTGGCGCAATTCAATCTGGCGATGATGCTACTGCGGGGCGAGGGCAAACCCGTCGATCTCGTAGCCGGCGTCGAGTGGCTCACCAAGTCCGCCGACGCCGGCATGGCGCAGGCGCAATACAGCCTCGGCCTGCTCTGCGAGAGCGGCATCGGCGTGCCGCGATCGCTGACGGCGGCAACCGCGTGGTGGCAGAAGGCCGCGGAGCAGGGCCACACCGAGGCTCAGGTCCAGCTCGCGACGCAGTATTTCCTCGGCCGCGGCGCGCCGAAGGACTGGAAGCTCGCGGCCAGGTGGTACGAGGCTGCCGCGGAGTCCGGCGACGCGGGCGCGCAGTACATCATCGGCAGCTTCTATGAGCACGGCGACGGGGTGGTACAGGACCTGCGGCGCGCGCTCGGCTGGTACGTGCAGGCGGCGCGCCAGGGAGACGTTGGCGCCGTGGCGCAGGCGAAGGACGTCGCGCGGCGCCTGGCCGAAGCGGGCGACGCTCCGCGGTAACCGCTCCGCAGCCCCGCGCGAAAAATCGTTCGCTTTTCGGTGGTGCGATCAGCGCGCCGGCGCCGGAGCGCCGAAGCGTATGCGTTCCGGGTACGACAACACTTCCGGCAGCGCGCCGCCGCTTAACGTTGCCTGCACGGCTTGCCACCACTCGGCGTCGAGCAAGTCCGCGTGGTAGGCGAGGAACGACTCGCGCACGGCGGGATCGGTGAGCAGGAACGTCGCGAACTCCTCGGGAAAGATGTCGTGCGGTCCCACGGGATACCACACGTCGCTCGACATCTCGTCGTAACCAGGCGGCGGCGGCGGGATGCGGCGGAAGCGGCAGTCGGTGACGTATTCGATCTCGTCGTAGTCGTAGAACACGACCCGTCCGAAGCGGGTGACGCCGAAGTTCTTGAACAGCAGGTCGCCGGCGAAGATGTTCACCGCGGCAAGCTGCCGCAACGCGTCGCCGTAGTCGCGGATCGCGCGCTCGCGCTGCGCCGGCGTCGCCTTCTCGAGGAACAGGTTGAGCGGCGTCATGCGGCGTTCGATGTACAGGTGCTTGACGATGATCACTTCGCCGTCCTCCTCGATCGCGGACGGTGCCACGGCCTTGAGCTCGGCGACGAGCTCCGACGTGAAACGCGCCCGCGGAAAGGCGACGTCGGAGTATTCGAGCGTATCCGCCATGCGCCCCACGCGGTCGTGGTGCTTCACCAGGAAGTATTTGTCCTTCACCTTCTCCGGCGTCGTGTCCTTGGACGGCGCGAAGTGATCGCGGATCACCTTGAACACGTACGGATACGATGGCAGCGTGAACACCGTCATCACCAGTCCCTTGATGCCGGGCGCCGGGATAAACGCATCGGTCGAGTGCTTGAGGTGATGCAGGAAGTCGCGAAAGAAGAGCGTCTTGCCCTGCTTCTGCAGTCCGACCATCGTGTAGAGCTCGGCCTCGGTGCGCACCGGCACCATGCCGTGCAGAAATTTGACGTACGCCGACGGCACTTCCATGTCGACCAAAAAATATGCGCGGTTGGCCGAGAATAGCAGCGCGATGTCGTCGGGATCGACGAGCAGCGCGTCGCAGTAGAGCCGGCCCTCGCCGTCGTGCTTGATCGGCACGACGAACGGGTAGACGTGGTAGCCGTTGATGACACGGCCGACGATATAGGCGGTCCGGTTGCGAAAGAAAAGCGAGGAGAGCACCTGGACCTGATGGTTGGCCTCGAGCCGCAGCGGGCGCGGAAAGCGAGCACGGAGCGCGGCCAGGAGGTTGCGCACGTCGCGGCGGAAATCCGCGAAGCGGGGCTCCAGCCGGAAGTCGAGCACGATATCGACCAGCGCGTGACGCAGGCCGTGCTGGCGCGGGTAGTACGAGCGGTACGATGGCGGGTCGGCGTCGATATGCTCGGTCGACGCGGCGGGCCGGACGAATAGGCAGCGGTTGTGAAAATACGTCCGGTGCAGGATCTTGCACGACACGGAGTTGAAGAACGTCTCGGCGCACTCGGGCTGCTTGTGGTCGATCAGCAGTCCGATGTAGTGGCGCTTGACCGCCTCCCACCGCGCCTCGTCGATCCGGTCGCAGCCGAACTCGCGCCCCAGCCGGGCGACGGTCTCGGCGACGCGACGATCGTAGAAGTCGATTCGATCCTGCGAGGTGTGCGCGATCGCGAGCCAGTTACCAGCCTCGAAGTGGCTCTTGGCCGCGCGAGCGCAATCGCGGAACAGCGCGTAATGGCGATTGAAGCCTTCGAGAGTCGCCTGCGCGATCGCCACCGGCTCGGCGGCCGCCGACACCTCGACCGGGCGCGGGCGAGGGGCGGCGTGCAGCGGGGTCGGTGTAGGTACGATAGCCATCGGAGTGCTTCGAGTGTACTTCAGCCCGGCTAAGGAACCTCTGAATAAGCCCCGCGTGGCCGCGACGGAGGCTTTCCGGGATGAGATGCGCGAAGCGACGCGAAGCCCATGGCAGGCCCCATGGGCGAGTGGCGCGCCAAAGCAGATCGCCCGGAAAGCCCTGTCCCTTTGGGTTTCGGCGCAATGGCCTCATCTGCGTTGTTGCGCGGCTTGCGAATAGCAGGAAGTATTCGCTGCGCCGCGACGCCTAGCATCTGAAGCCATTGCGCCAGAAACGCGGCTCATGTGGGACTTGTTCAGAGGTTCCCTAAGCGCGACGGCGTGACGCTGCGCCCGCGCCGGCGTAGAGTGGCGCGATCATGAACTTCTTCCGGCAAGCCGACCGAACGCCGGCGCCGATCCTGCGCTGCGCGGCTCGCTTGCTGCCGATGTTGGCGCTGCCGGCGCTGGTCGTCGCGCCCGCCGCGGGGCAGATCTTCAAATGCACCGACGGCTCGGGCAACGTCACCTACCAGAACGAGCCGTGTCCGAAGAACATGAAAGCCGGCCGCGTCGATATCTTCGACAACAGCTGGACCACCGACCGCGTGGAGAAGGAAGCGGAATGGCGGCGCAACGCGGCCGAGCATCGCGTCGCCACCGGGATGCCGGTGCGCTGGGTGCGCGAAGCCCTGGGAGAGCCCGCCGAGGTCAGGGACACAGCCACCGCGGGCGCGGTCGAAGTATGGCTGTACAACTTTCCTGAACGCAGCGTTCAGGTCGGGATGCTCAACAATCAGGTGCTCTGGTTCCGTGAAGCGCCGGTGCCTGCGGCCGCCGCGCGCGTCGCGCCTGCGCCGGATCGGCCCGTGCCCGAGCGAGCGCAGCCTGAACCGCAAGTGACGCGCGCCGCGCCGGCGCCCAATCGCCCGTCGCCCGAACTGCCGGTGACGCGCATGGCGCCGCCGGCGTCCGAACTTGCACCGCGCGACGCTTCACCCACACAGGCCGAGGCTTCGCGTGCCATGCCGGACGCGGGGCGGGCGGCGTCGACGGACCCGAAGGCCGCTTCGCCGGCGCGCGCGGTGTCGCGCGGCCAGGATTGCAGGCAGGCGATCGCCGATCTCGGCCCACCCGACCGCCAGCGCGAGGTCGCGGCGATCGATGCGGCGAGCGATCCGATCACCGAATACTTCTACGAGCCTTCGGGCACCGCCGGCGCGACGCGCATGCGCGTCGTCTGCGCGAACGGCAAGGTCGAAGGCGTGGATCGCACGGTCATCCGCTGACCGATCGTTGCAAAGCTGCTGCGCGCCCCCCGCTCGCGGCACTTTGCCGCAACGCTCGTGCGCTGGCGCGCGAAAGCCTAATCCTTTTCGGCCTCGATCTTCTGCTTGACGTCTTCGTTATATTTATTGTATTGGTCGATCGCATTGTTACCTGCGTCGACCGCAGCTTTGGCCCATGTTCTGGTGTCGTCGACATACTTCTTTATGCACTCACCGTAGGCCTTGTTAGCGCGGTTGAATGCCTCGACCGCGCGGTTGTACGCATCGCCCCTAAGTTGTAGGCCGGGCTTGCTCGGATACTCCGGGGCGACGCAATTATGCGGCGGGATTACAACCGTCTGTGTCTGCGCCGGCGCTGGAGCTTGCGCGAGCGCGGGCAGCGCGGCGGCGGCGAGCATGGCGAGCGCGGGGGTCAAAAAAGGGCGCAGGGTCATCGTCAAGCCTCGAGCAGAAAAAGAGGCCTGAATTCTAAGCCAGTGCAGGGCGTCGGGGAAGCTCCGGCAGCGTCCTCAGCGGGAGAGCAGGGCCGCGACGAGCCCCAGACCGGTCATCACGAGATCGCCGACGAGATGCGCCGGGAGGGCCGTCTCCGACGGAGGCGAGATCAACGCCGCGGCGAGACGGTCGACGTCGACGGTGTTAAGCCGCGCCTGTGCAGTATTGAGCGCATTCACCGTCTTGACGACTGCATCGGGATCGAGGATCGAGATCGGCGAGCCGCAGTACCGGCACGCCGCGTCATGCTCGAGATCGAGCGGCGCGCCACAGTTGGAGCACTGGATCGTCCGCACCTTCGCCCTGAGGTCGGCCAGCTCGGCGCCGGTCACCGGCCGGACGAAGTTCTTCTCGAGCAGGAACTGAAAGAACGACGTCAGCCGCCCGTGGCCGAACTCGCAGCGGAAATACGTAAACCGGGTCGTGTGCTGCAGGTCGTGCGTCAGTGTCAAGCGCGACCGGCAGCGCGGACAGGGCAGGAGCGCTGGCAGGGGATTGCGCGACGGCGCACGGCGTTCGTGCAGCGTCTTGAAAACATCGAGGACGCCGCCGGGAGTGAGTTGCTGGCTCTCGAAGCTGTCGAACCAGATGACCTGGCAGGGGAAGCAGAGATCGAGGGCGAGAACGCCAACTTGCAGGCGCTCGAACTCGAGCGCCTGCATCTCCGCCATGCAGCCGGGGCATTTCACCCGGTCCCCATCGACCGGTGTTCAGGAGGTGCTGCGGCGCGAGGCGACACCCGCTGCAGCGCCAATCAGGATGTCGATTTGCGGCTGTCGCTGACCTGCGGGCAATTTACCCAATACCGAGCGGTCAGGGTCGGCTGCCACGCACGTTCTACCCTGTCCATCATGGCGTAGTCGCACCTCGCGTTGCTTTCGACCTTCTGTACCGGCACCGACGAGCAGCTGGCCACGAGCGCTGCGCCACACAAAGCAAGGATTAGTCTCATCGTAATTCCTCCTTTCGGCACTTGGACTATAAGCATAAAGACCCGTCGCCTCAAGCCCGTTCGCCCCTCGAGCCCACCGCTTGGACCCCGGCCATCAGCCGCCGGTCCGCGCCTTGCGGATCGCTTCGTCGAGATCCCGATACTCCTGGCAGCCGTGCCCGCAGAGCCTCTCCAGAGCCGCCAGGTGCTGCTCGGCCTTGGCCAAATCCTTGACCATGACGTAGGCCCCGCCGAGGTACTCGTGCGCGCCCTTGTGCTGCGGGTCGAGGCGCAGGGCCTCCTCGTACTCGGCGAGCGCGCGCATCATGTCACCGGCGTTGCGGTAGGCGTAGCCCAGCCAGTTGTGCGCGTCGGTGTTGAAGCGGTCCCATTGCAGCGAGAGCCGAAACGCCCGGATCGCGGCGGGCCAATCCTGGCGCTCGATCGCGGCAACGCCGGCCTGGAACGAGGCATCGCCCTTGCCGCCCGCGCTGCTCGTACCGCCACTGCCGCTGCCGCCCGCCGCCAGCGCCGCCTGGACGATGCCTGCGAAAAGCGCCACCGCCAACGCGTGCGTGAGCCGGGCCAAGAGTTCTCCTGAAGGGCGGATCGTCACGCTTCGACAAACAGCGCGACGGCAGACCATTCCGGGGCGCATCGCTGCCGGGCTCGTCGCCTCAGAGCTCAGCGGCCGAGAAGGTATTGCATTGCCGGAGATCACCCGACGCGAGGCCCACCCGGAACCACTTCACGCGTTGCGCGGACGAGCCGTGGGTGAACGATTCGGGGACCGTGACGCCGCGCGAGCGTTGTTGCACCCGGTCGTCGCCGACCGACGCCGCGGCGGCGATACCCTGCTCGATATCGCGCGTGTCGAGCGCGCCGCGCTGTTGCGCCGAGTGGCCCCAGACGCCGGCGAGGCAGTCGGCCTGCAGCTCTTGGCGCACGGACAGCGCGTTGCGCCCGCGCTCGGAGGCGTTCGCGGCTTTCTGCTCCACCTGGCGCATGAGGCCGAGCTGGTTCTGCACGTGGTGGCCGATCTCGTGCGCGATGACGTAGGCTCGCGCGAACTCGCCCGGCGCGCCGAACCGTTGCGACAGCTCCTGGAAGAAGCGCAGGTCGAGATAGACGCGCTCGTCGCCGGGGCAATAGAACGGCCCCATCGCCGCGCTGGCGAACCCGCATGCCGACGCGACCTGCCCGCGGAAGAGCGTGAGCCTGGGCGGCTGGTAGCGCGCGCTGCGCCGGGCCGGCTCGGCCCCCCAGAAGTCCTCGGTGTCGCCCAGGATCGCGCGCACGAAATCGCGCTCCGGATCTTTAGGCGCCTGCCCGTCGGCCGGAGCCGTTGCCGCCGGCACCTGCACTGTCGGTGGCGCCCCGGTCTCGAGCAGCGTCAGAATGTCGAGCGGGTTCTTGCCGAGCAGCAGGCTGATGACGACGATCGCGATCAGCGCACCTCCGCCGAGACGCAAGCCGCCACCGAAGCCTCCGCCGCCACCGGCGTCGTCGACGTTGTCGCTGCGGCGAAAATCATCCCAACGCATACCGACCTCCACTGTCCCGCGGGATTCTACCGCTGCTGCTTCAATCCAGCTCGTCGATCGAGCGCGGCCAGCTCGACTTGAGCAGCCGCGACAGCGCGCGGTCGGCCAGGATCGTGCCGCCGGTCTGGCAGCGGGCGCAATAATTGGTTTCGTTCTCCGCATAGACGATCCGCTGCACCGGGGCGCCGCAGACCGGGCAGGGCTGCCCGGACTTTCCGTGTACCGCCATCTCTGGCCGGAACGCGGTCACCTTGGCCGGAAAGCCCGCGCCGGCTTCGACACGCAGGCGCGCGGTCCACTCGGCGAAAACCTCGCGCGTGGCCTGGTGCAGCCGCGCGATCTCCCCGGCCGCGAGCTTGTGCGTCAGCGCGATCGGCGACAGCCGCGCGCGGTGCAGGATCTCGTCGGAGTATGCGTTGCCGATGCCGCTGAAAAGCCGCGGGTCGGTCAGCGCGCGCTTGAGCGTGTGGTTCTCCCGCAACAGGCGCTCGCGGAACGCCTCGATGCCCGCGTCCGCCACTTCGAGCCCGCCGAGGTCGAACGCGGAGAGCCCCGCCGCGCCCTGGACGAGGTGCAGCGAGGCGCGTTTCTTCGTGCCCGCCTCGGTGAACGCGAGCGTTCCGTTCGTGAACTCCAGCAGCGCCTGCGTGATCCGTGCCGGCGGCTTGTCGCCGCGTTCGAGCCAGCGCAGCCGGCCGGCGATCATCAGGTGCAAGACCAAAAAGAGGTCGTCTTCGAGTGCCAGCACGATCCGCTTGCCGAGGCGGTTCACTCCGTCCACCCGCCGGCCCTCGGCGACTGAGAGCGGCGGAACCGCGGTGCGCAGGACGAAGGCGCTGATCGGCCGCACGCGCTCGAGCCGCTGGCCGACGACGCGCGCGGCGAGGCTCTCGACGTAGACGACGACGTCCGGCAGCTCCGGCATGTCGCCGCCGGCTGCCTACACGACACCCAGCGCGCCCAGAGCCGCGGCGGCGCCGAGCAGCCACAGCGGGTGCAGCCGCGTCGAGAGCGCGAGCACGAGCGTCGCGCCGGTGATCGCGTACGCGCTCCACGAGTGGTCGGCGGTGCGCGTGAGGATGTACCCCGACGAGAGGATCAGGCCGACGGTGACCGGCGCGAGCCCGCGCTGAATGGCGATCCGCCACGGCGCGTCGCGAAAGCGCTCCCAGGCGTGCGCGACCGCGTAGGTGAGCAGCGAGGAGGGTCCGGACATCGCCAGCATCGCCACCACGCCGCCGACCACGCCCGCGACCTTCCAGCCGATCAGGCTCACGATCAGCACGTTCGGCCCCGGCGCGGCCTGCGACAGCGCGAAGAGCTGCGTGAAGTCCGCGTCGGTCATCCAGTGTTCGGTCTCGACTACGCGCAGGTGGATTTCCGGGAGCACCGCGTTGGCGCCGCCGATCGACAGCAGCGACAGCACGACAAACTGCGCCGCCAGGTCCCACAAGATCGGCGGGATCATGCGCGCGTCCGCCAGGCGATGCCGAACGACAGTGGGCAGAGCGCCACGAGCATCCATAGCAGCGGCACCCGGAAGAGCGCGATGCCGACGAAGGCGACCACGCACACGCCGACCTGCCAGCTCGAGTCCTTGATCGGGCGCGCGAGCTTGAGCGCGGTGGCGACGATGAGGCCCGACGCGGCTGCCGACACGCCGCTG
>JBGPYP010000118.1:0-7895 GCA_041493285.1 Casimicrobiaceae bacterium | reverse complement strand
TCATGAAATCGGTCGTCTGCACCGCACGCAGCGCCACCGCATGCTCGTAGGTGCGGCCGTCGCCCATCACCCCGACCGAACGCACCGGCAGGAACACCGCGAACGCCTGCGCGACCTGATCGTACCAGCCGGCGCGGCGCAGCTCGTCGAGGAAGATGGCGTCGGCGCGGCGCAAGAGGTCGGCGCGCTCGCCGGTGACCTCGCCGAGAATGCGCACACCCAGGCCCGGGCCCGGAAACGGATGCCGACAGACCAGCTCGCGCGGCAGGCCCAGCGCGAGCCCCAGCTCGCGCACTTCGTCCTTGAACAACTCGCGCAACGGCTCGAGCAGCTTCAGATGCAGCGTCTCGGGCAGGCCGCCGACGTTGTGGTGCGACTTGATCGTGCGCGCCTTCTTGGCGCTTTGCCCACCGCGCGCCCCCGCCGACTCGATGACGTCCGGATAGATCGTGCCCTGTGCGAGCCACTTCGCCTTCTCGAGCTTCGCCGCTTCGGCCTGGAACACGTGCACGAACTCGCGGCCGATGATCTTGCGCTTCTCTTCCGGATCGGCGACGCCACCAAGCGCGCGCAGAAACGTCTCGCTCGCGTCGACGTGGTCGACCCTCGCGCCGAGATGCCGCGCGAACGTGTCCATCACCTGCGTCGCCTCGTCCTGCCGCAGCAGCCCCGTGTCGACGAAGATGCAGATGAGCTGGTCGCCTATCGCGCGGTGGATCAGCGCCGCGGCCACGGAGGAATCGACGCCGCCGGAGAGCCCGAGAATGACCTCGTCCGCACCGACGTCGGCGCGGATCCGGGCCACGGCCTCGTCGGCGTAGCCGGGCATCGTCCAGTCGCCCTTGCAGCCGCAGATGTCCTTGACGAAGCGCTCGAGGATCGCGCGGCCCTGCCGCGTGTGCGTGACCTCGGGATGGAACTGCACCGCGTAGAAGCCGCGCGACTCGTCCATCATCGCCGCGATCGGCGTCGCGGCGTTGCTGGCCATCACCGAGAATCCGGGCGGCAGTGCGGTGACCTTGTCGCCGTGGCTCATCCACACGTCGAGCAGGCCGTGCCCTTGCGCGTTGGCCCGATCCTCGATGCCGGAAAGCAGCCGGCCGTGGCCCTGCGCGCGCACTTCCGCGTAGCCGAACTCGCGCACCAGGCCGCTCTCGACGGCGCCGCCCAGCTGCGCGGCCATCGTCTGCATCCCGTAGCAAATCCCCAGAACGGGCGCACCCGCGCTCCACGCGGCGTCCGGCGCGCGCGGCGTGTCGCCCCCGGTCACGCTCTCGGGGCCGCCCGAAAGGATGATTCCCGCCGGCGCGAAGTCGCGAATGAACGCGTCGCCGACGTCGAACGGCTGGATCTCGCAGTACACGTGCAGCTCGCGGACACGGCGCGCGATCAGCTGCGTATATTGCGCGCCGAAGTCGAGGATCAGGATCCTGCAGTGCATGGGCGATGCGCTCAGGCGGCTCGCGCGATGCGCTGAAAGGCGAAGTGCCGCCGCGCCAGGAACAGCGCGATGCATTGCAGGGCCGCGCTGACGAAGAACGTAACGCCGACCCGCCAGTCCGATGCCGGCAGCTGGCTCACCTGCGCAAGCAGCGGCGTCCCGATCGCCGGCGCGACGACGAACATGATGCTCTGGATCGAGCTGAGCGCGCCCATCGTCACGCCCTGCTCGCGCACGCCGACGGCGTTGGACACGATCCCCTGCAGGGCCGGTCCGGCGGCGAAGGAGATGAAGTTGCCGACGATGATCGCGTACATCATCCAGCCTTGCTGCGCGAGGCCATAGAGCAGGTACGCGAGGGTGCCGACGGTGAGGCCGGTGAGCGAGAGGCGCACGTCGCCGAACCGGCGCAGCAGCGGCCCGAGCAGCGCGCCCTGGACGACCGCCGCGACCAGGCCCACGCAGAACAGCGCGAAACCGTTCTCGCGCGGACCCCAGCCGAAGCGGAAGTGCGTGAATAGCACCCACGTCGTCTGCAGGATCAGCTGCGCCAGCACGACCAGCGCGAAGACCGCGACCAGCCGCCCGATCTCGGGATGCCGGGACAGTGCGAGCAGCGCGGTGAAGGGATTGGCGCGGCGGATCGCGAACGGGGCGCGGCGGTCGCGCGGCAGCGATTCGGGCACGACGAACACGCCGTAGATTCCGTTGACCAGCGACAGTCCTGCGGCAACGTAGAACGGCAGATGCAGGTCGATGCTGCCGAGCAGTCCTCCGAGCATCGGCCCGCAGATGAAGCCGAGCCCGAACGCGGCGCCGATGAGCCCGAAGCTCCTCGCTCGCGCTTCGGCGGTGCTCACATCCGACGCGTACGCGTTCGCGACCGAGAAACTCGCGCCGGTGATCCCGCCGATCACGCGTGCGAGCAGCATGAACCACAGTGACGGCGCGAGCGCGAGCAGCAAATAGTGCAGGCCCAGCCCGAAGATCGACGCCAGGATCACCGGCCGCCGGCCGAAGCGGTCGGACAGCGCGCCGAGCAGCGGCGCGCAGACGAATTGCATCAGGCCGTAGACGATGACCAGCACTCCGTACCAGTACGATTGCAACTCGCGGCTCGCGGTGAAGTCGCCGATGAGTATCGGCAGGACCGGCATCGCGAGCCCGATGCCGACAACGTCGATGAAGACGACGATGAGGATGAACGGCATGGCAGCATGCCGTTGTTTGGGACGACTCAATTCACGCAACGCGATTCCCCCGGTACCGCGACCGATAAAGTGGCCTCCATAGCGTCGCGAGCAGCCTCGAGTGCCTTGGTTGCCAAATGAGGGCCCGCAGCGAGCCCCGAGACAGTACCGAAGAAGTATGGCGACGGGCGAGCCTCATTTGCCAACTAAGCACGACAAAGCAATCGGGGCGCGCAGCAGCTACGGAGGCCAATTTTCATTCGGCGCGGTAGTTCGGAGCCTCCTTCGTGATCTGCACGTCGTGCACGTGCGACTCGCGCATGCCGGCGGAGGTGATCTCGACGAACTCGGCGCGGCTGCGCATTGCATCGATGGTCGCGCAGCCGCAATAGCCCATCGCCGCGCGAACGCCGCCCATGAGTTGGTGGATCACCGCGGCCAGCGCGCCCTTGTACGGCACCCGACCCTCGATGCCCTCGGGAACGAGCTTCTCGGCCGCATCCTCGCCCTCTGCGTCCTGGAAATAGCGGTCTGCAGATCCTTGCTGCATCGCGCCGAGCGAGCCCATGCCGCGATAGCTCTTGTACGAGCGTCCTTGGTAGAGCTCGGTCTCACCCGGGGACTCCTCGGTCCCGGCGAAGAGGCTCCCCAACATCACGCAGGATGCGCCGGCTGCGATCGCCTTGGCGATGTCGCCGGAGAAACGGATGCCGCCGTCGGCGATGATCGGCACGTCGAGATTGGCGACACCCTCCAGCGCGTTCTGCACCGCCGAAATCTGCGGCACGCCGACACCCGCTACGATGCGCGTGGTGCAGATCGAGCCCGGGCCGATGCCGACCTTGATCGCATCGGCACCGCTATCGGCAAGCGCCCTCGCGCCGACGGCGGTCGCGACGTTGCCGCCGACGACCTGGACCTGCGGGTAGCTTCTCTTGATCTGGCGCACGCGCTCGAGCACACCCTGCGAGTGGCCGTGCGAGGTATCGACCACGACCACGTCCACGCCGGCAGCGACCAGCGCCTCGATACGCTCGTCGGTGTCGCCTACCGTGCCGACGGCGGCGCCGACGCGCAGCCGGCCGAGCTCGTCCTTGCACGCCAGCGGATGCTCGGTCGCCTTCAAGATGTCCTTGACGGTGATCAGGCCCTTCAATTCGAAGCGGTCGTCGACGACGAGCACGCGCTCGAGCCGGTGCCGGTGCATGAGTGCTTTGGCGTGCTCGAGCTCGGTGCCTTCGGGCACCGTCACCAGCCGCTCGCCCTTGGTCATGATGTTGGCGACGGGCTGGTCGAGGTTGGTCTCGAAGCGGAGGTCACGGTTGGTCACGATGCCGACGACCTTCCTGCCGTCGACGACCGGCAGCCCGGATATCCGGTGCCGTTGCGTGAGCGCGAGCACTTCGCGCACCGACATCGTTGGCGGGACCGTGATCGGCTCCTTGACTACGCCGCTCTCGAAGCGCTTGACCCTGGCCACCTCGGCAGCCTGCGCCTTGGGCGACATGTTCTTGTGGATGATCCCGAGGCCGCCTTCCTGCGCGATCGCGATGGCGAGCCTGGCTTCGGTGACGGTGTCCATCGCCGCGGAGAGCAGCGGAATGTTCAGCGCGATGCGGCGCGTAAGGCGAGTCTGCAGATTGACGTCGCGGGGAACGACGGAGGAATGGGCGGGAAGCAGCAGGACGTCGTCGAAAGTCAGCGCCTTCTGAACGACACGCATTTATTTCTCCTATGCGCAAAAGTGGATTATACGCAGCTCATAGGGGCCGGTAAACGCTAGGGAACCTCAGTATCACCGGCGCCGCGTTTGACGCCCACCGGTCGTTTGCATTACCGTGTCGCCATCTGCTAATCGAGGAAGCCTGCCATGGACCGCCGAGCATCGCTCTGCGTCGCCGTCTGCGCGCTCGCGTTCGCGGCCTTGCCGGCCGCCGCGGCGCTGTACAAGTGGACCGACGAGAACGGCCGCGTCGTCTACGGCGATACACCGCCGGCCGGCGTGAAGGCGGAACGCCTCAACGCGGCGGTGGCGCCCGCCGACCCGAACGCCGTCCGCGACATGGCCGCCAAGGACGCACAGATCAATAAGCGCCAGCAGGCGCGCGCAGAGGACGAGGTCAAGGCGGAGAAAGCGCAGGCAGACGCCAAGACGAAGCTTGAGCGCTGCGCGCAAATTCGCGGCAACATCCAGACATTGCGCTCGGATGCAGCGGTCTTCCGCTTCAACGAGAAGGGCGAGAAGGTCTATATGGAGGCGCCCGACCGCGCGAAGGGCGTCGCCGACGCCGAAAAGCTCTTGCGCGATCTCAATTGCGCGGGCGCAGCGTCCGGTTGAGAACCTACCGCGCGCGTCCTACCGGACGCGGCGCCCGCGGAGTCGATCGACGTTCGCCGGATTGATCCTTCTCCAGCGCCGCCTCGTTGACTTTGACGTCGGCCTTCGCCCTGAGGCTCGCGACGTACGCGGTCGCCAGCTCACGCCCAACCTGATCGCCGACGCGGCTGGTGAACGCGGCAACCTTGGCCGCATCGGCCGCGGGCGGCGTGATCACCCGCTGGACGCGATACAGCGAATACCCGCCGCGCTCGTTCACCGATCCCGTATACGCCGGTAGCTTCGTCGCATCGGCCTGGAAAATCCCCGCCAGCGCGATCGGTGGAAACCCGGGCTGCGGCTGATTGCGCGTGACCGTCTCGGGCTTACCGAAGGCCACGCCCGCGTCCTTGCCTTGCTGGAGGAGCGCGAGCTTCGCCTTGCCTGCCTGCTGCGCGAGCTCGCCCGCGGCCTTGCGCTCGAGCTGGCGGCGGATCTCCGCCTTGACCACGTCGAACGGTCTCGGACTGGCGGGCTTGTACTCGACTACCCGCGCGGCCATCAAGGTACTCGGCGCGACCTCGATCGCTTCAGTGTTTCTCTTCGCTTGCAGCGAGTCGGCGTTGAATATTGTCTGTACGAATTTCTGGCTGTTCTGCGCCAGCGCCTGCACCTGCGCGCGCGAGAGCAACGGCGTGGATTGCACCTTGACGTTGAGCGCCTTGGCCACCGGCTCCAGCGAATCGGCCTGCTCGTAGACCAAGTTCTGCATTTGGTCCGCGGCTTCGGCGAACCTGCGGCTCGCCTTTTGCCGCTTCAGGTCCTGCTCGATCTGCACCTTCACTTCGTCGAAGCTCTGCTGCTTCGCCGGCCGCACCGTGCCGAGCTTGATGACGTGCCAGCCGAAATCGGTCTGGATGGGGCCTGCGATGTCTCCAGACTTCATCGCAAACACCGCATCCTCAAAAGGTTTCACCATCGAGCCGTCGCGGGCGAAATATCCCAGGTCCCCACCCTGCCCCGAGGAACCGGGGTCCTGCGAGAATTTCTTCGCCAGCTCACCGAACTGCGCCGGATTCTTCTTCGCCTGCGCAGCGACATCCTCCGCCTTCTTCTTTGCCTCCGCTCTCTGGTCGGCGCTGGCGTCGGGCTTGACCGCGATCAAAATATGCGCAGCCTCCCGCTCCTCGGCCTTGCCGTACGCCTTGACGTTGGCGTCGTACTGCTTCTTCACCTCGTCGGGATCGACCGCGATCTGCGCGCCCAGCGTGTCCGGCGTCAGCAGCACGTATTCCAGCTTCACTTCCTCGGGCACCTGGAACGCGGCCTGATTGGTATCGTAGAACGCCTTGACCGCCGCGTCGTCGATCTTCACGCCCTTGAGATACGACTCGACATCGAGCGCGGCGAACGCAACCTCGCGCTGCTGGTCGAGCAATCCAAGGTAGCGCTCGACGTTGCTCCTGGCGACGATGTTGCCACCGACGATTGGCTCCTGCAGCGGCGCGAGCACCAGCTCCCGCCGGACGCCCTGTGCGAACTCGACCGGAGTCTTGCGCGGGTTCTGCAGCTCGAGCAATTGCTCGTACCGGGTCTGCGAAAATTTGCCGTTTTCCTGAAACGCCGGAATGTCGGAGATGAATTGGCGGAGTTGCTCGTCGGAGACCGTCAGCCCGCCGCGGCGCGCCTCGTTCTGGAGCAGCCGTTGGCCGATCAACTGGTCGAGCAGCGAATAGCGCATCTCCGGGTTGTCGAAGACGGCCGGATCGAAGTTCGCCCCCATCGCCTGGCGCATGCGCTCCTGCTGGCCGCGCAGGGTCTCGGCGAAATCCGCCTGGCTGATGTGCTCGCCGGCGACCGTCGCCACCTCGCCGACGCGATCGGCGTTGCCGCGAAAATAATAGTCGATGCCGAAAAACGCGAACGGCAGCGAGATGAGCGCGATAACGACTTGGACGGCGCGCTTGCGCTTGTGGAGGAAGTCGTACATGACAATCTTCGCCGGTACTGGATCAAAAAAGGGCGAGCTCGCGGTCGCCCTTCGGTTGTCGGTGGCGGAGTGGACGGGACTCGAACCCGCGACCCCCGGCGTGACAGGCCGGTATTCTAACCAACTGAACTACCACTCCCGGATCTGCGTCGCTGCAATTGGTGGGTGCTGAGAGGCTCGAACTCCCGACATTCGCCTTGTAAGGGCGACGCTCTACCAACTGAGCTAAGCACCCGCGCTCGCCATGCCGGGCGCCGGGTTCACTGCAGCCTTTCCGGTACCGCCGGCCGGCCGCGAACTGCGAAATAGATCAGTTTACAGAATCCTTGAGCGCTTTGCCAGCCCGGAACTTCGGTACCCGCGCGGCCTTGATCTTAATCGCGGCGCCGGTGCGGGGATTGCGTCCCTGCCGTGCGGTTCGCTTCCCGACGTAGAAGGAGCCGAATCCGACCAGCGTCACGATATCGCCCTTTTTCAGCGAGCCTCTGATCGAATTGACGGTCGCGTCCAATGCGCGTCCGGCCGCCGCTTTCGAAATATCGGCATGTTTGGCAATCGCGTCGATCAGCTCTGACTTGTTCACGGAGTCCCCTTTCGATGCGCAGTGTTTAGGACGGATGAGGGAGGCGGATGGAAGCCGGACCGACGGATGGAAGCCGGGCCGGCGGAAGCTGCGAACGTGCTTTATAGCAATCGCGAAAACGTCATGTCAAGTTAAAGAAAAATCGCCGCGGGTTGCCGCGGCGAGATTTCGCAACGCTGAGCAAGGCGCAAGGGCTCGGCCCGGCTCGCGTTAATGTTTCATCACCACCGCAGACTCCTCGACCGGCGCCGCCGGAACCGCCGCGGTTTCGGCAACCGGCGCGGCGACAGCCGGCTTGGGTTGACGCTCCAGCGCCAGCTCGAGCACCTGCTCGATCCAGCGCACCGGGTGGATGTCGAGCCGGTTCTTGATCT
>JBGPYP010000112.1:0-8146 GCA_041493285.1 Casimicrobiaceae bacterium | reverse complement strand
GCGACGCGCGAGTACATGTACCGGGGCTAGCAGGCTGATACAGGACCCCCCATGAGCCGCGTTTCGGACGAGATGGCTCCGGATGCAAGGCGCGAGCCGCGTCGAATAGCAGGTGCATATTCGCAAGGCGAGGAACGGTGCAGACGGGGCTCTCATTGGTCAATGAGCGTCGAAACCCGGACGGGCAGCGCCTTTGCGGGTCCTGCATCAGCCTGCCAGTGCTTGCGAAGCCGCTGCGGCGGCCGCATATTGGGCCGATGGACATGCCCACCGAGACGCTGCTCGAATTCCCCTGCGCGTTCCCGATGAAGATCGTCGGCCGTACGGAGGACGGGTTCGCCCAGACCGTCCTCGAGGTCGTGTTGCGCCACGCGCCAGACTTCGACAGCGCGTCGATGGAGATGCGCGCCTCGCGCGAGGGCCGATACCTCTCGCTGACGTGCACCGTCAACGCGACCTCGCGCGAGCAGCTCGACGCGCTCTACCGCGAGCTCTCCGCGCACCCGATGGTCACGATGGTGCTTTAGGTGTTGAGTTGCAATACGTTGTTCATTCCGATCCTTGAGATCGGAGGGTGATAGCCGAGGGCTGAGTGCGACCGTTGGAGGTTGTAATGGATGGGCCAGCGTTGCAGCGCGTAGGCGCGCGCGGACTGGACGGCCGGGCGGCAAGCGCTGCGCAGCTTTGCCCGTGGGTAACGCGACGTCTCGGCCGCACCGATTGCGCGACGACGTGGCGCACGATGCAGGATTTCACCGCCGCGCGGACCGCCGCCACCGCGGACGAAATATGGTTGACCGAGCATGACCCGGTCTACACGCTCGGCCTCGCCGGGCGGCGCGAGCACGTGCTGCGCGACAACGGCATTCCGGTGCTCAAGATCGACCGCGGCGGCCAGGTGACGTATCACGGGCCGGGGCAGCTTGTGGTCTATCTGTTGCTCGATCTGAGGCGGACGCGACTCGGCGTGCGCGACATGGTCCGGGGGATCGAAGCCGGCGTGATAAAATGGCTTGATTCGCTCGGCATTTCCGCCTACTGCAAGCCGTCCGCCCCCGGTGTTTATGCGCGCTCCGGCGATGTTGAAGCCAAGATCGCCGCGCTCGGTTTGAGAGTGCGCAACGGCTGCACCTACCACGGCCTCTCCGTGAACGTCGCCATGGACCTCTCCCCCTTTGCTGACATCGATCCCTGCGGCTATCCCGGGCTTGCGGTCACGCAGCTCGCGGATTTCGGCGTTGCACGGACGGTGGAGGAAGCCGGGGCCGGTCTTGCGCCGATCCTGGCCGCTCGACTGATACCGGGGGGCGCGACGTGAGCGACATGTCGGCTTCGGGGCTCGCCAACGCGCCGGGCATCAAGCACAAAGGCGAGGCGAAGACCGCGCGCGTATTTGCCAAGTACGCTATCAAAGTCATCGCGGCCGAGCGGCTGAAGAAGCCCGACTGGATCCGCGTTCGCGCGCCGTCGAGCCCGCGCTTCTACGAGATCAAGAAAATCCTGCGCGAGCACCATCTGCATACGGTGTGCGAGGAAGCGTCGTGCCCGAACATCGGCGAGTGCTTCGGCAAGGGCACGGCGACGTTCATGATCATGGGCGACATCTGCACGCGGCGTTGCCCGTTCTGCGACGTCGGGCACGGCCGGCCGCTGCCGCTCGACGCCGACGAGCCGGCGAATCTCGCCAGGACGATCGCCGCGCTCGAGCTCTCGTACGTCGTCGTCACCAGCGTCGACCGCGACGATCTGCGCGACGGCGGCGCCGGGCATTTCCGGGATTGCATCCGCAAGGTGCGCGAGCTATCGCCCGGCACGCGAATCGAAGTGCTGGTGCCGGATTTTCGCGGCCGGCTCGAACGCGCGCTGGACGTCCTGTCCGAATCTCCGCCCGACGTGATGAACCACAATCTCGAGACCGTGCCGCGGCTGTACAAACAGGCAAGACCAGGCGCCGACTACGCGCACTCGCTTAAGCTGCTCGCGGACTTTAAGCGCCTGTTCGCGGAGATCCCGACCAAGTCCGGGCTCATGGTGGGTCTGGGCGAGACCGACGAAGAAATCCTCACGGTGATGCGCGACATGCGCGCCCACGCGATCGACATGCTCACCATCGGCCAGTACCTGCAGCCGACGGCCAGCCATCTGCCGGTGCTGCGTTACGTGCACCCCGACACCTTCGCGATGTTCGAGCGCGAGGCGTATACGCTCGGATTCCGCCACGCCGCCGTCGGCGCGCTGGTGCGCTCGTCGTATCACGCCGACCGGCAGGCCGAAGCCGCTGATCAAGCCGCTGGCTAAGGAACCTAAGGCGCGCGCATACCCCGGGGGGCTGTTCTTCTCGCCGATCCATGGGGCGGCGGATAGTTGACGCGACGGCTGCGCGGGCTCACCTTGGTGGCGGCACATCCTTCGGCCACAGCACCCAGATTCGGCCCTCTTGCTTCATCCGCCCGGCTTGGCGCGCGGCGTCCTCGCCGAAGCCCCAGTAGAAATCCGCCCGCAGCGGCCCGTGGATCGCGCCGCCGGTATCCTGCGCGAGCACGAGGCGATTGAGCGGCTGGCTCGACAACGGCCAGGTCGTGGACAGAAACACCGGCGCGCCGAGCGGGATCGAGCGTGGATCGACCGCGATCGCACGACCCGCCGCCAGCGGCACGCCCAGCGTGCCGATCGGGCCGTCGATCGTCACAGCGGGATCGGGCGTCACTTCGCGAAAGAAGACATAGCTGGGATTCTCGTCGAGCAGCGCCGGCAGCTCGTCCGGATGCTGCCGTGCCCACGCCTTGATCGCCTGCATCGATGCCCCGTTCGGCGCGAGCGCGCCGCGCTCGATCAGCACCCGGGCGATCGAACGGAACGGCTGCCCGTTCTGATCGGCGTAGCCAACGCGCACGATCTCGCCTTCGGCCAATTGGACCCGCCCCGAGCCCTGGATCTGCAGGAAGAACGCCTCGACCGGATCGTCGACGAAGATGAGCTCCTTGCCCACGACAGGCGCTTTGCCGGCCTCGATGTCAGCGCGCGGCCAGTACGCAACGACGCGCTTGCCGTCGACCCGGCCGCGCACGCGCTTGTCCTTAAGCTCCGGGTAGAGGTCGCTTAAGTCGACGGTCAACAGATCGTCCGGTGGCGCGTACAAGGGATAACGATCGCGCTCGTTCCGGGTCCGGCTTCCATTCAGAAGCGGCTCGTAGTAGCCGGTGACAAGACCGGTTTCGATCCCGTCCGGAGCGAATGCCTGGTATGCGGTAAAATGCCCCTCGAAAAACGCTCGGACCGCGGGCGAATCGTGCGTGTCGATCGCGGGCGCCGCGGCGCAAGGCTCGCGCCAGATCGCCGCCGTCGGGGCTTGCGCGACCAGCGCAGCGCAACCGGTCGTGAACGCGGGCCAGGCTTCGGCCACGGCGTCTTCGGCCCAGCCCGGGAGCTGCGCGAACGGAACGGGTCGCAGGATCGCGCGCGCAGATTCCGGGCTCGGAGGGGGCGCGGGAGGCGGGAGCGTGGTACAGGCTGCACCGAGCGCGGCGAGCAGCGCCAGGGAGAATCGGCAGGGAAGCAACGCGATGGTGTGGTTTTTCATCGAAGCCGGCGTCGCGCTGCTGCTCGCCATTTTTATCGTCTGGTTCACGATGGGCGGCAGGCGCAAGCCGCCGCCAACGAACGACGACAACGGGGAGAAAGACTAATGCAGGACCCGCGGGACCGACAGCGTGAACGACGGGATCGGCGCGTCGAAGTGCTGTCCGTCCTCGGCGACCATCTGGTAGGTGCCGTGCATCGTCCCGACGGCCGTCTCGAGATGGGTGCCGCTGGTGTACTCGAAGCTCTCGCCGGGCTTGAGCAGCGGCTGCTGTCCGACCACGCCCAGACCCTTGACCTCGAGCACCTTGCCGTTCGCGTCGGTGATGATCCAATGCCGGCTCACGAGCTGGGCAGGAATGTTGCCCGTATTGCTGATCGTGATCGTGTATGCGAACACGTACTGATTCTTCGACGGGTCCGACTGATCGTCGACGTAGGTCGCCTTGGGCACGACGGTGATCTCGTAGCTGGTGCTCTCGGCCATCGGAACGCGCTGCATTGATCGACAACAGCAATTATAGCGCCATGGCCCCCTGCTTCATCGCTCCGTCCATTCTCTCGGCCGACTTCGCGCGGCTCGGCGACGAGGTGCGCGCGGTGATCGCCGGCGGCGCCGACCTGATCCACTTCGACGTGATGGACAACCACTACGTGCCCAATCTCACCATCGGCCCGCTGGTCTGTCAGGCGCTCAAGCCGCACACGAGTGTGCCCATCGACGTACATCTGATGGTGAAGCCCGTCGACCGCATCGTCCCCGATTTCGCCAAGGCGGGCGCATCGATCATCAGCTTTCATCCCGAAGCATCCGATCACGTCGACCGGACGATCGGGCTCATCCACGATTGCGGCTGCAAGGCCGGGCTCGTGTTCAACCCGGCCACACCGCTCGTCTGGCTCGATCACGTGCTGGAGAAACTCGACTTGGTGCTGATCATGTCGGTCAATCCCGGCTTCGGCGGCCAGTCGTTCATCACCGAGGCGCTGGCGAAACTCAAGCTCGCCCGTGCTCGCATCGACGCCGTGCACGCACGCACCGGGCGCGAGATTTGGCTCGAGGTCGACGGTGGGGTCAAGGTCGACAACATCGCCGCCATCGCCAAGGCGGGCGCCGACACGTTCGTCGCGGGGTCGGCGATCTTCGGTACGTCCGACTATGCCGCAACGATCGCGGCGATGCGCGCGGCGGTAGCGGCGTGAGCCCGCGGCGAGGGGCCTCCGCGACCGTCGAGCATACTTATGGCGTCGTGTTGTCGGCCCTCGCGCCCGACTCGGGTCGCCTCCACTCGCTCGCACTCGCGGAGCCTCGCTCCACCTCGCCGGGCGCCCCGCGCACGAAGTGCGCGGGGATCGCGCGAGGCGAATCGACGCAGTGGCCGACACGCGACGGAACATGCGGCATCAACCAGCCAAGGAGGCCGTCGGCGTGAGATCGCCTCTGTGCAAACCGGCTCGGGCGATGCTATAGTCACAAGTGTCCGGCCGGATCGAACCGACCGCGCGACTTTTACCGCAATGATCTTCAACGCTCTCAACCGCAACGAACGGGCCCAGGCGATCTGGGCGCGCGGCAACGACTGGCGCTGCTGGCGCCGCTCGTGAGCCGCGCTCGCGTCGCGCGCTAAGAAGCGACGCCCCCGTAATCCGTTGTCCACATTGAGAGAACCGTTGAAGCATCATGACCGAAGGCGAATTCCGCGCGCTCGCCGCGCAAGGATATAACCGGATTCCGCTGGTCCTCGAGTCGTTTGCCGACCTCGATACTCCGCTTTCGCTCTACGTCAAGCTCGCCAACCAGCCGTTTTCGTTCTTGCTCGAGTCGGTCGTCGGCGGCGAGCGCTTTGGCCGCTATTCGTTCATTGGCCTGCCGGCGACGACGCGCATCCGCGCACGCGGTCGCAACATCGAAGTCGACGACGGCGTAGGCGTCGCCGAGCACCATGAAGCCGACCCGCTCGATTTCATCGCCGGGTTCCAGCGCCGCTACCGTGCTGCGCCGGTTCCCGGCCTGCCCCGCTTCTGCGGCGGTCTCGCCGGCTACTTCGCCTACGATACCGTGCGGCATATCGAGACGCGGCTAGCATCCTCCGCGCCGCCGGTCAACGGCGAACTCGCCGACGTCCCTGAGATTCTGCTGCTGCTCACCGAAGAACTCGCCGTCGTCGACAACCTGGCCGGAAAGATCTTGCTCATCGTCTACGCCGATCCCGAGGCGCCACAGGCGTATCGCAACGCTCAGGACCGGCTGGACGCGTTGCGACGGAGGCTCCGCGTGCCGGTCGATATTCCTTTCCAGACCGCGACGATAACGAGCGAGGCGACGAGCGAGTTCGGGGCCGAGGCATTCCAGGCGGCGGTGGCGCGCGCCCGCGAGTACATCGCTGCCGGCGACATCATGCAGGTGGTGCTCTCGCAACGAATGGCGATGCCGTTCGCGGCGTCGCCGCTGTCGCTCTATCGGGCGCTGCGCTCGCTCAATCCTTCGCCGTACATGTTCTATTACGATCTCGGGGACCTGCACGTCGTCGGTGCCTCGCCGGAAATCCTGGTGCGCAAGGAGGGCGACACCGTCACGCTGCGGCCAATCGCGGGCACGCGCGCGCGCGGCGCGACGCGCGAAGCCGACGAAGCATTGGCGGCCGAGATGCTCGCCGATCCCAAGGAGATCGCCGAGCACGTCATGCTTCTCGACCTCGGGCGCAACGACGTCGGCCGGGTCGCTTCGATCGGAACGGTCGAAGTCACCGAGCAGATGGCGGTCGAGCGCTACTCGCACGTCATGCACATGGTCTCCAACATCGAGGGCAGGTTGCGGCCGGGCCTTACCGCGCTCGACGTTCTGCGCGCGTCGTTCCCGGCCGGCACCGTGAGCGGTGCGCCGAAAGTACGCGCGATGGAGATCATCGACGAGCTGGAGCCGTCGCGACGCGGCATCTACGCCGGCGCGGTCGGCTACATTTCTTTTCAGGACGACATGGACCTCGCGATCGCCATCCGCACGGCGGTACTCAGGAACGGCATGCTCTACGCGCAGGTCGGCGCCGGCATCGTGCACGACTCGGTGCCCGAGAACGAATGGCGCGAGACGCTCTCCAAGGCGCGCGCGGTCCTGCGCGCGGCGGAGATGGCGCAAGCCGGACTGGACGTCGAGGCATAGGTAGCGGCCATGGTCCTGATGATCGACAACTACGACAGCTTCACCTACAACCTCGTGCAATACCTGGGTGAACTGGGCGCGGACATGCAGGTGTACCGCAACGATGCGCTCACGCTGGAACAGATCGCCGCGTGGAAACCGGAGAAGATCGTCATCTCGCCGGGGCCGTGCACGCCTTCCGAAGCCGGCATCTGCGTGCCGCTCATTCAGCGCTTTGCGGGCGAGATACCGATCCTCGGTGTGTGCCTCGGCCATCAGGCGATCGGGCAGGCCTTCGGCGGCAGGATCATCCGTGCATCACGCGTCATGCACGGCAAGCTCTCGCAGGTAACGCATCGCGGCAAGGGCGTCTTCGAGGGCCTGCGCAGTCCGCTGGCCGCGACGCGCTATCATTCGCTGGTGATCGAGCGCGCGAGCCTTCCATCCTGCCTAGAAATCACCGCGGAGAGCGATGACGGCGAGATCATGGGCGTGCGCCACCGCGAGGTCGCGGTGGAGGGTGTCCAGTTCCATCCCGAAGCGATCCTGACGCAGCAGGGTCACGAGCTGCTCGCTAATTTCCTAGCAGGCTGATGGAGAACCCCTCATGAGCCGCGTTTCGGACGATATGGCTCCGGATGCAAGGCGCGAGCCGCGTCGAATAGCTTGTGCATATTCGCAAGGCGAGCGACGGTGCAGACGGGGCCCTCATTTGTCAAATGAGCGTCGAAACCCGGTCGGCAGCGGCTTTGCGGGCGGTCTGCTTTGTCGCAGCTCGCTCGTGTGCGATCGAGCACACGTCGCTCGCCGCCTCAGTTGGCATATGAGGCATCCCATCCCGCAAAGCCGCTGCGCGGCCATGACGGGTTCTGCATCAGCCTGCCAACTCCACTGAACCGAGACGATCATGTCGATCAACCTGCAGGAAGCGCTGCAACGCACCATCGAGCACCGCGAGATCTTCCACGACGAGATGCTCGCGCTCATGCGCAAGATCATGAGCGGCGAGGCCACGCCGGTGATGATCGCGGCGCTGACCGTCGGCCTGCGCGTGAAGAAGGAGACCGTGGGCGAGATTACCGCGGCGGCGCAGGTCATGCGCGAGTTCTCGACCAAGGTCGAGGTGCCGGATCGCGAAGCGCTGCTCGACGTCGTGGGGACGGGCGGCGACGCAGCGCAGACGTTCAACATTTCGACTGCGGCGATGTTCGTCGCCGCCGGCGGGGGCGCCCGCGTGGCCAAGCACGGCAACCGCTCGGTGTCATCGAAGTCCGGGAGCGCCGACGTGCTCGAAGCGCTGGGCGCGAACATCATGCTCACGCCCGCGCAGGTCGCACAGTGCATCGCCGACACCGGTGTCGGCTTCATGTTCGCGCCGAGCCATCATGGCGCCATGAAACACGCGGGCCCGGTGCGCAAGGAGCTGGG
>JBGPYP010000053.1:0-11450 GCA_041493285.1 Casimicrobiaceae bacterium | reverse complement strand
GGAGGCACGAAGCGCGCGACCCCGGATGCGCGCCTATGGCCGCGCTCACCGGCCTGGCCTTCGGCGGTCTACGGTTCGCGCGGCCCCGCGAGCGCAGCGCTGTGGGGACGCGCCCGCGGAGGGGGACCGGCTGCGGGCAAGTGAACGAGTCGATGGTCACGCTGCGCTTGCGCCCGCAGCAGTCGACGCAGCGGCCGACACGCGACGAGACGTTGTGCGGCAATCTTTCAAGGAGGCCAAGCCAGTGGGTCCGCGCTTCGAGGACAACCTGACGCGCTTTGTATTCGACCGCGCCGCGGTCCGCGGCGCGGTGGTCAGCCTCGATGCCGCTTATCGGGACATCCTCGCCTGTCACGTATATCCCGCGGGCCTGCAGCGCCTGCTCGGCGAGACGCTGGCGGCGGTTTGCCTGCTCGCCAACTCGCTCAAGTTCGAAGGCAGCCTCATCCTGCAGGTGCATGGCACGGGAGCCTTGCGGCTGCTCGTCGTCGAGTGCAACGCCGCGCTCTCTCTGCGCGCGACCGCGCAGTGGGAAGGCGAGGTCCGCGACGATGCGCTGCTCGCCGATCTGGCGGGGCATACGCGGCATGGGGGGCGCGGGAGCCGGATGGTACTCACGCTCGACCCAAGGGACGGCGAGCCGTTGTACCAAGGCGTCGTGGCGCTCGAGGGCGGATCCGTCGCGGCGCTGCTGGAACATTACCTCGCCAAGTCCGAGCAGATCCATAGCCGCCTGTGGCTGCGTGCCGTCGGTGGGCGAGCGTGCGGGCTGCTGCTGCAGCGGATGCCCGGCTCGGACGACGCCGACACGGCGGCTTGGCGCCGCGCCGCCGCGGCGGTGGATGCGGCGGCGGGAGCGTTCGACGCAATCGACGCGCACGTCTTGCTCGCGGCGCTTTTCCCCGGCGACGACGTGCGCGCGTTTCGCCCTCGTGCGCCGCGGTTCGGCTGTTCGTGCTCGCGGCAGCGCGTCGCGGCGGCGTTGAGGCTCCTCGGAAGTGTCGAAGTGGAGAGCATTCTTGCCGAACGCGGCGCGGTCGGCGTCGACTGCGAGTTCTGCAACCGGCGCTACGAGTTCGAGCCTGGAGAAGCGCGAGCGCTGTTCGCCGTGCCGCCAGCGGCCGTCGTGCACTAAGGAACCTCTGAACAAGTCCCACATGAGCCGCGTTTCTGTCGCAATGGCTTCAGATGCTAGGCCTCAGTTGCCAACTGCGCGGGCGATCTGCCGTCGCACATCTCATCCCGGAAAGCCGCTGTCGCGGCCACGCGGGGCTTATTCAGAGGTTCCCTAATGAGCGTCTACACGCCGCGCGCATTCGCGGTCGGAGACGGCGGCGCGGTCGCGTGCCTGCTCCGCGACTATCCGTTCGCGACGCTTATGACGCCGGGCGACCCGGAACCCTGCGTCAGCCATCTGCCGCTGGAGTACCGCGCCGATCGCGGACCGAAGGGAACGTTGCTCGGTCACATGGCCCGCGCCAACCCGCACTGGCGACATTTCGGAACCGGTGCATCGATGGCGATCTTCCACGGCCCGCACGCGTACGTCTCGCCGTCATGGTACGCCGACCCGGCGACCGCGGTGCCGACCTGGAACTACGCGGTCGCGCACGTGCAGGGCCGCGTCGAGATCATGGCCGATGCCAGCGAGACGCGTTCCCTGCTCGACGAGATGATCCGCCGTTACGAGGGCGATCGCGCGCAGCCCTGGCGCCTGCAGCTCGAGGGTCGTCCGCTCGCCGCGATGCTCGACGCGATCGTCGGGTTCCGGCTCAGCATCGAGCGGATCGACGCCAAGTTCAAGCTGTCGCAGAACCGCAGCATCGACGATCGCGAGCGCGTGATCGCGGCGCTGCGCGGCGAAGGCTACGCCGACGCAGACGCCAGCGCGGAGTGGATGGAGCGTTACGCGCGAGAGGGTTGAACGTGGGCGATCGAGCGGCGGGTTAGGGAGCCTCCGAACAGGCTCCTTAGCACAGCCGCAGGTTCGCGAAGTCGAGAATCAGCTCCGGCTGCTGGTAGCCGCGCCAGACCAGGTAGCCCAGCGCGGCGATCACGAAGAGCGCGACGACGCGCCAGGGCCAGCGGGGAAGCGCGTCAGGCACGCTGCGCGGTCCCCGCCCCGTTGCCGGCCACGACGCCGAGCTCACGCATCGTTGCCATGACCGAGCTGAAATCCGCCGCCGTGCGGACATTCGCGATCGGCTTCGCCAGCAGGTTGACCGCGCGCCCGCTCACGATCAGCGGTAGGTCTTCCCGCAGCTCGCTGCGCAGCGAGCGGATCTCCTGTCCCGCGATCTTGCCCGAGATCCCGCGATCGAATAGCAGGATAGCCAGACAGACGCGATACGCGCGCGCCGCGCCGCCGATCTCCTGCGCCGGAACGCCGGCGCCCAGCGTCAGGCAGTTGACGCCCTCGGTGAACAGCAGCAGTTCGAGGATCGCCAGGCCGAGCTGATTGGGATCGTTCGGGGGCGTCGCCAGCAGGATCTGCCGCGCGTCGCGTGTGGGGCGCACCAGCCGCGTGACGTCGCGCAACAGGCGTTGCGCCAAATCGGCGAAGCGCAGCTCCTGGAAATTCTGCATTTCCCCACGTACGACGCGCTCGTGGACAGCTTCGTTCAACGGGATCAGCGTCTGCTCCAGGAACCGCCGCAGGCCCTGGCCGACGAGAAGCTTGGACAGATGGTTCTGCAGCTCGCCGACGCGATGCTCGCCGAGGAGCTTCACCGCGGTCTCGATTTCGCCCGGCAACGGCTGGGGATCCTCGATCGCGATGCCGAGCATCGACTGCAGCGCCGACTCGGCGAGCGGCACGACCGCGCCGGCGCGCCAGCCCTCGGACAACAATTGCTTGATCAATTTGAGCCGCGCGACCTGGTCCGGGGGATAGACGCGATCGCCGAAGCCGTCGCGCGACGGGTCGGGAAAGCCGTACCGGCGCTGCCACATGTAGAGCTGCTCGCGCCTCAGGCCGGTGATGCGAACCACCTCGCGGATGTGCAGTGCGCTGCGCGTGTCGACGCTGGCCGCCGCGGCGATGACCGGGATATCGCTATCGCGCCGCCGCGTCGGTGCCTTGATCAAAATGCCCATGACCGTTTCCTTCCGATTCTGTGTGCCACAAGTATAAAGAAATCCTTTGTCCGTTTCAGCTTGACGCATTTGCGGCAAATCCCGCCGCAGCGCGGCAGCCGCATGGGCCTTTCGGCGGCGCGTATTGCCCCGACGTGAGCTTTGGCCCATCATCTCGCTTTCGGAACAAGGACTTCCGTCGCAGTTGCCCGTTCGTGCCCGGTCCGATCGCGGATGACGATTGGTTCCGTGCAAGCACCGTGCCGGCCGCCGCGCACCTTCCCCGATGTTCGGATTCGGCAAAACGATCAAGGACCCGCTCGCCGACGCCAAGACCGTCGAGCGTTGGCTCGTCGGATTTCCGACCAACGATCCGCTGGCGATGCATGCGGGCGTGCTCTACGAGCTCGGCCGGCTCACCGAGCGCGACGCGCGGCGCACGCCGGCGCGCCTCGAGGCCGTGTTCCATGTCGATCGGCACACCGATCCGCTGCGCAAGAATCTCACCGGGCAGTATCTCGAGCACGGAAATCGCTCGACGCGGGTCGAGAACCAGCTCTGGCAGTCGCTGTTCGACCTGACCCAGGGATTACTGCTCTGCTATCAGGCGTTCGCGCGCGAGGTCACCGCACACGCACAAAGCAACAAATGGCAATCGCTGCTGCCCGAACTGATTGCGCGGCAGATCGTGCATCAAGGCCTGGACGCGAAGATCCGCCTGTTTCGCTACGAGCAGTGGATTCCGGCGAAATGGGTCGACCTGCACTCGTTATTCCAGATAGCGTGCTCGGCGCAGATCGAGAGGCAGCCCGTCGCAGTGCTGCCCGACGGCGGCTTGACGACCATCGAGCAGGAATACCTGCGCGTGCTGGTGCTGCAGCTCATGAACTCCGGCAATCTCACGCCGCGGCACCTCGAGTGGGTGGCCGATCAGCTCTCGGAGTGGTGCGCGCCGCTGCGGCTGAACATCGAATCATCGACGGTGACGAGCTTCTACGTCGACCTCGGCTCGAGGACCGGCCTCAGGCGCCGCAACCCGCAGCCGCTCGAAGGTCGCGTGCTCTTCCTCGACACGCGCCCTCTGCACGCAGTGCTGATGCAGAACGTCGTGATGCTCGATCAGAAGGTCCGCAACAATCCGCTGTCCGACCGCACTCCCCGTCGCGCCGACCAGCTCAATCTGCTGTCCAAGCTCGCCTCGCAGGTCGACCCCGAGTTCAAGCCCTTCGCCCGCCGCGGCGAGCGAACCAGCGCCGCGGGCAGCGTCGACGCGATCATCGGCTTCGCCAAGATCGCCGGGTTCCTCCGCGACGAGGAGATGACACCGTTCATCGAGGGCAAGCGGGGAGCGAGCACGTTCGGCGACACGATCGAGATCGCCACCTTCGGGCGCATGCGCAACGAGAAGGTGCGCACGACCGAGATGGCTCGGCGACGGCTCGCCAACTATGCCGCGCCGGGCGGGTCGTGGGACATCCGGGACGTCTCGCAGACGGGGTTCCGGCTGGTCGCGCCGATGAGCGTGATCAACGCGGTGACCCTGGGCACGCTTGCCGCGCTCCGGCCGCAGACGCAGGCACGCTGGACGCTGGGGATCGTGCGCCGGATGAAGCGCCTTACCACCGAACGCGCCGAAATCGGCCTGCAGGTGATCGCCAACAATCTGATCGGCGTCGAACTGGCGGAAACCAAGCGCGGCGAGGCCGACTACTCCGTCGACGGCGAAGTACCGACGGTGAGCAGCCGCCGGTTCAACGGACTGTTCTTGTCGCTCAAGAAGCGCGAAGGCGAGGCGACGGTGCAAACGCTTGTAGTCCCGCCCGGAGAGTATCAGCCAGGAAAACGCCTGCACATGACCGTCGGCGAGTCGTCGCAACGCATCGCCTTCGGGCGCCTGCTGGAGCAGCACCCGGACTGGGTGTGGGCGACCGTCGAGCCGCTCGGCGCCGTGACGCAAGGCGCCGCCGGCGCGTCGCCGTAACGACTCTCCCACCCTCGCCCATGATCGACCGTTACCGGGAGATCTGCGCCGCCTACCGGTGGGACGTGCCGCCGGATTTCAACATCGCGCGCGCGGTCTGCGGCCGCTTTGCCGGCGAGCCCTCGCGGCTGGCGATGCTCTGGGAAGACGAGACCGGTGCCACGGCGACGTGGTCGTATCGCGACTTGCAGGAGCAGGCGAACCGCCTATCGAACGCGCTCGCGGCGCGCGGCGTCGGTCGCGGGGACAAGGTTGCGATTCTGCTCCCGCAACGGCCGGAAACCGCGATCGCGCACATCGCGTGCTATCAGCTCGGCGCGGTCGCGGTACCGCTGTCGTTCCTGTTCGGCCCCGACGCGCTTGAGTATCGCCTGGACAACTCCGAAACAAAGGTCGCGATCTGCGATCCCGCCTCGCTGCCGAACCTGGCCGCGATCCACGACAAACTGCCCCGCCTCGCTCACGTCATCGGCGTCGCCGGTGCACGCGAGTCGTGGACGGAGGATTGGAATGCGCTGCTGGCGAAGGCGTCCGATCGCTTCGCCGCGGCGGCCACCCGCGCCACCGATCCGGCGCTCCTGGTCTACACCAGCGGCACGACGGGCCCGCCCAAAGGCGCGCTGATGCCGCAGCAGTGCCTGCTCGGCAACCTCCCGGGATTCATCTACTCGCACGACGTTTTTCCGCAGGAAGACGATCTGTTCTGGTCACCGGCGGATTGGGCGTGGACCGGCGGCCTCATGGATGCGCTGCTGCCGACGCTTTACTTCGGCCGGCCGATCCTCGGGTTCCGCGGCCGCTTCGATCCGGAGCGTGCGCTGGCGTTGATGGCCAAGTACCGCGTGCGCAACACATTCCTGTTCCCGACCGCGCTGAAGATGATGATGAAGGCCGTACCGCAACCCCACGCGCGCTTCGACCTCGCGCTGCGCAGCGTGATGAGCGCGGGCGAGGCCGTGGGCACGACGGTGTTCGCATGGGCGCAGGAAGCGCTCGGGGTGACGATCAACGAGATGTTCGGCCAGACCGAGATGAACTACATCGTCGGCAACTCGCACACGCTCTGGCCGGCGAAGCCCGGCTCGATGGGGCGCCCGTACCCTGGCCACCAGATCGCCGTCATCGCCGACGATGGCGGCGAAGTGGGAGTCGGCGAGCTTGGCGAGGTCGCGGTGCGCAAGACCGGATCGGACGGCACACCCGATCCGGTCTTTTTCCTCGAATACTTCAAGAATCCCGAAGCCACGGCGAAGAAGTTCACCGGGGAATGGTGCCGGACGGGCGACCTCGCGTCCCGCGACGACGACGGCTATCTGTGGTACCAGGGCCGCGCCGACGACATGTTCAAGGCGGCCGGTTATCGCATCGGCCCCTCGGAGATCGAGAACTGCCTGGTGAGGCACGCCGCGGTGGCGAATGCGGCGGTCGTCCCGAGCCCCGACGCGACGCGCGGGAACATCGTCAAGGCGTTCATCGTTCTCGCGCAGGGCCAGGTGGCCACAGCGGCGCTGGAAGAGGACATCCAGCAGCACGTGCGCAAGTTCCTCGCACCTTATGAATACCCGAAAGAGATCGAGTTCATCGACGCGCTGCCGATGACGACCACGGGAAAGGTGCAGCGGCGCGTGTTGCGCGAGCGCGAGCGTGAACGCAAGCTGCGTCAAGGAGACGCTTGATGGCGCGCCGGCTTTCGCTCACGCTGCTGCCCGACGCGATCGCGATCTGCCGTCTCGAGGCCGCGGCGCCGTTGCCGGCGTGGGCGACCGCGGCGTCCTGGTGGTCGATCACGCGCACGCCCGACGAGTTGTCGGTCGTCTGCGCGGAAGCATACGTGCCCGAGGGCGTCAGCGCGAGCCGCGGCTGGAGAGTGTTGCGCTTCGCCGGGCCGCTGCCGCTCGATCAGACCGGCATTCTCTCGAGCGTCACCGCGCCGCTCGCCGCGGCGCGGATATCGGTCTTCGCGCTGGCCACCTACGACACCGATTACGTGCTCATACCTGCGGCACAGCGCGCGGCCGCGATCGACGCGCTAGAGCGAGCCGGCCACAGCGTGGGCAGCCCCGGCTATTGAGGAACCTCTGAACAAGTCCCACATGAGCCGCGTTTCTGGCGCAATGGCCCCAGATGCTAGGCCTCATTGGCCAACTGCGGGCGCAGCGAATAGTTCATCCTATTCGCAAGGCGCGCAACAACGCAGATGGGGCCATTGCGCCCAACCCGAAGGGACGGGGCTCATTTGCCAACTGCGCGGGCGATCTGCCGTCGCGCAGCTCATCCCGGAAAGCCTCCGTCGCGGCCACGCGGGGCTTATTCAGAGGTTCCCGACGGCTTGTCGCCGCTGGGCGCGCCCGCAGCGAAGCGTTCGAGGAAGCTCCGGTGCGTGAGCACCCAGAACACGGCCGGCGCAACCGTCGGCAGGATCAACGACCCGAACTGGTAGGCGAACGCAATCACCTCGCGTTGTAGCGGGCTGAACCCGGCTTGCGCAGCGACGGACGGCGCGGTGTCGAACACCACGCGCTTCAGGAACTCCGCGATCAGGCCCCAGGTAACGAAGGGCGCGAGCACGACGTATCCGGAGAGCAGCTTGCGCAGCGCGTGCGGCTGGCGCGCCGCAAGAATCAGCGCAGCGAGCATCGGCAGGCCGAAATTGTAGAGCAGCGTATTGACCTCGACCGAGACCACGCCGCCGGCGGGATTTTCTGTCGTCGCGAGCGTCGCCTTGAGCGTCGACACGATCGTGATCAGATGGCCCTGCTGTTCGACCGTCCGGACGATATCGGCAAAGGCGAGCTTGGCGACGGCGCCGGTCAGAAGCGCGATCGGCCAGGCGAGCAGCGGCCCGGTGAGATACCACACGAGGAACGCCGGCGGCAGCCACGCCGCGACGCGGAGCACGAACCGGCCGAGCGACGTATCTCGCATCGCCTCGGCCGCCGATCAGGCCGGCGCGAGCGGCGGTGTCGCGCGCGGCAGCGTGCGCACCCACAGGAGCCAGACGATGAGCACGTCGAGCATGATGAGCGCCTGCCATACGTACTGGTGCGCGAACTCGAACGCGTCCTGGCTCCACTGCCCCAAATAGAACAGGCTGATCACGCGGATGACGTTCA
The DNA here is from genome assembly GCA_041493285.1 of Casimicrobiaceae bacterium. Taxonomy (GTDB): domain Bacteria; phylum Pseudomonadota; class Gammaproteobacteria; order Burkholderiales; family Casimicrobiaceae; genus PALSA-1003. Next base: position 3,281 of record JBGPYP010000053.1, on the reverse strand, counting down.
AACCCTGGACAGCGGTGACGCCGACTGCGAGCCCGACGAGCTTCCGCTTCCACGGCGCAGGGAACGCGAGCACGGCGGCGATCAGCACGATCGTGGCCTCGACGCCGTTGCAGCCCGCCTCGATCGACACGGCGAAGCCGTTGCGCACGCTCTGCAACACCTTGCCGTCCGCGACCACCTGCGGATCGAACAGCTTCACGATGTCGGCGCTGATCGCGGCGAGGGAGTCGGTCCAAGGCATGACGAACCAGCGCTGCGCCCACGGCGTCAGTTCAGTGCCGAACAGCACCGCCTGCAGCACCAGAAAGCCTAGGAAAAAGCGGACCATCGAGCCTGTTTGTCGGCGCCGGTTGTGGCCGGGAGCGCCGGGCTCAGGTGTGACGATTGGGCCGGCACATCAGCCGCGGCGCGCGCCATTGTACGCGATTGCCGGAGCGCGACGGCTATCCCAGTCTGGCCCGCGCCAACGGCGGATTCTGCGCGAAATATTGCTTGATCCCCGACCGGATCGAGGTGGCGAGCTTGCGCTGGTGCCCGTCGTCCCTGAGCTTCCGCTCCTCGTCCGGGTTGGAGATGAACGCGGTCTCGACAAGAATCGAGGGAATGTCAGGCGCCTTGAGCACTGCGAATCCCGCCTGCTCGACGTTGCCCTTGTGGAGCGCGTTGACCGCGCCGATGCCGTCGAGAACCGAACGCCCCACGCGCAGGCTGTCGTTGATTTGCGCGGTCTGCGACAGATCGAGCAGCGTCCTGGCGAGGACCGGATCGCGAGCGTCGAGGTTGACCCCGCCGATCAGGTCGGCTTCGTTCTCGTGCTGCGCGAGCCACCGCGCCGCGGCGCTGGTCGCGCCATGCTCCGAGAGGGCGAACACCGAGGAACCGCGAGCACTCGATGTCGTGAACGCGTCGGCATGGATGGAAATGAACAGGTCGGCCCGCACCCGACGCGCCTTTTGCACCCGCACGTCGAGCGGCACGAAATAATCGTCGTCGCGCGTCAGCATCGCGCGCGTCCCCGGCTCGTCGTCAAGCGACGCCTTGAGCTTTTTCGCGATCGCCAGCGTGACGGTTTTCTCGTACGTCCCGCGGCGGCCGATCGCGCCGGGATCCTCGCCGCCATGGCCCGGGTCGATCGCGACGACGATGGGGCGCCTCGCTCCCGGCGTCGCGTCACCTTTGCCGGACGCCTCGCTGCGTGCGGGCTTCTCGCCTGACGGCTTGGCCGGGAAAGGCTCCGCGCCGGCCGGCTCGCGCCCACGCTCTGTGCGCTCTCCCTCCAGCAGCGCCATCAGCGGATCCGGCGGAGTCAGGGGATAGAGGTCGAGCACCACGCGGTGGCCGTAATCGCCGACCGGCTTCAACGCGAAGAGCTGCGGGTTCACTTCCGACTTCAAGTCGAGCACGACGCGCAGCACACCCTGCCTAAACTGCGCCACACGTATGGCCTGAATGTATGGATCGTTGGGCGCCACCCGCCGCGGCAGCTCGAGCAGCTCCGGGTTGACGTCGATGCCTTCGAGATCGAGAACCAGCCGCTCGGGATTTTTCATCGCCAGCAACAGGTGCGCGACCGGGGACGCCGATTCGAGGATCAGTCGCGTATATTCCTGCGCCGGCCAGAGCCGCGCCGAGGCGACGGTGGCGGCATCGACACGCAGCGGCAGGAGCCACTGCGCCGCCGGCAGAAGCAGCCACGCGCAGACGCGCCGCCGCTCAAGCACGACCCGGCTCAACGCGCTATCGCGACGAATCCGGCCAGGCATGCCTCACCCGCTTCGGTCGCGGCGGATAGCTCGAGCGTGCGTCCCGGTTCGGCGTGCTCGAGGCGTGCGGAGACGTCGGCCGGTGGCAATCGTGCGGCAACGCGCTCGGGCCATTCGATCACCGCGACGGAGTCGGGTCGGAAATGCTCGGCAAATCCCGTTGCGTCCCATTCGTCTGGATCGTCGAATCGATAGAAATCAAAGTGATACAAGTATAAACTCGAAAATAGATAATGTTCAACCAGCGTGTAGCTGGGACTCTTGACCGGCCCCATCCAGCCGAGCCCACGGAGGATTCCGCGTACCAGCGTCGTCTTGCCGGCACCGAGCTCGCCGGAGAGCGTGACAATCATCCCGCCATGAAGTGCCGGAGCAAGCGCGGCGCCCGCGCGCACGGTGGCGTCGGAGTCCGGAAGATACCGGTGGAGCGCTTCTATAATGATCCGTTCCCCTCACCGCCTGCGTTTCGTTCCCGCCATGCCCGCCGCGCCGTTGCCGCACGAACCCGATCTCGCACGGCTCGCACGCGACCTTCGCGCCTGGGGCCTCGAGCTGGGTTTCGCCGAGATCGGCATCGCCGACACGGGCCTCGCGGCGGAAGAAGCAAGGCTGGCGGCGTGGCTCGCCGCGGGGCGTCACGGCGAAATGGATTATATGGCACGTCACGGCACGCGCCGGGCGCGGCCGGCGGAGCTCGTGCCCGGGACGATTCGCGTGATCAGCGCGCGGCTCGACTATCTCCCCGCGAGAGCGCGCGATCCTGCCGCGGTCCTTAGCGACTCGCGCAAAGCGTACGTGTCGCGCTACGCCCTCGGCCGCGACTATCACCGCGTCCTGCGCGGAAAGCTGCAGCGTCTCGCCGACCGCATGACCGCCGCGGTCGGCGCCTTCCACTATCGCGTCTTCACCGATAGCGCGCCGGTGCTGGAAGTCGCGCTCGCGGCCAAGGCCGGCTTGGGCTGGCGCGGCAAGCACACGCTGTTGCTGACGCGCGAGGCCGGTTCGTTTTTCTTCTTGGGCGAGATCTACACCGACCTGCCGCTGCCGGTGGGCACACCCGCGAGCGAGCACTGCGGCACCTGCCACGCCTGTATCGACGTGTGTCCGACCAACGCCATCGTCGGCCCCTATGAGCTGGACGCGCGCCGCTGCATCTCGTATCTCACCATCGAATTGAAAGGCAGCATCCCCGAGCCGCTGCGCCCGTTGATCGGCAACCGCGTCTACGGCTGCGACGACTGCCAGCTCGTCTGTCCGTGGAACAAGTTTGCTTCACCCAGCAGCGAACGCGACTTCGCGGTGCGGAACGGCCTCGACGACGTGACGCTGGTCGAGCTATTCGGCTGGAGCGAGGTGGAGTTTCACGAACGGCTGGCGGGGAGTGCGATACACCGGATTGGGTACGAAAGGTGGTTGAGGAATTTGGCGGTGGGGTTGGGAAATGCGCCGACTTCAGCGGAGCTGGTAAACGCGCTTACGGCACGGAGGAATCATCCGTCGGTGCTGGTGCGGGAGCAT